>SKWP01000375.1 GCA_007128865.1 Paracoccaceae bacterium | reverse complement strand
CCTATCTGGGCCATGCGAACGGGAACCACCGGGCGCGGCTGAACGACCTGGTGCCGCTGCTGCGCGGTTTCGAGCAGGAGCGGCGGCGCAGCGGCTGGCTGATGCTGCATTTTCCCGATCTCGGCGCCTCGCTGGCGGTTCCGGCAACTCTGGCCCGCAGCACCCCGGATACCGATCCGGCCTGGCGCGGCGCCGTGCGCTGGCGCGCCGTTGACGACAGTATCGACATTTCGCTGGGAATTCTGGAACGCGCCGAGATGGAGCGGCTGCACGAAACCGTTCGGGCGGGGCATGCTTCACAGGAATACCAGTACGTCTTGCGGCGGGCCGATCGCTGGGTAACCGGCCAGCATGCCGGCGACGACAGTCGCGTCTACATGCGCTCGGATCAGGTATCCGACGGGTTCTTATCGGTGCTGGCGCGGGCCGCTGCCGAACATGAATTCCGGCTTGCCCTGATCGCGTCCAGTTTTGCCCGCGGCCCGGTGCCCGAACTGACACCGGCACCGGGTGGCCCGCTTGCCGCGCTGCTGGAATCGGATGCCGGTTGACCCTGCCGAACTTGATCGTGGTCAAGGGCAGACACCCTCGTGTTCGGATAATATGACAAAACGACGACAGTGGGAGGAGGAGGCCCGATGATCAATCTGGAAGACATCGAGGACATGACCTGCCTGACCCGGGCGGAAATTGCGGCGATTGCCGAGCATGAACATCTGCCGGAACTGGATGCGGCGCTGCTGGGTGAATACCTGATGCATGCTCACAAGGGCCCGCAGCGCGTCATGGCGATGATCTGTGACGACGTCCGCGACGCCCTGCACGGCGGCGATCTGGCCCATGCCCGCGCCCTGTTCCAGACGCTGCGCGCCTTTGCCGCCGCCCACCCCGAGGCGCAGCGCGGATCTCTTTAGGGCTGTGCATCCGACAGAGGGTTCCCGTTTGCAGTTGCCACCACAGCCTTGCCAGACTGCCACGCAGAACCATGCGGCCCTTGACCAAAGGCGCAACACAGGGCGGCGCCCGCCCGAGGGGGCAGTCGGGCGCGGCCCGGCGGCGCTGCGCGCCTTGATTCCGGGCCAGGAAGGGTTGGTGCACGCCTGCTCGCACGGGGCGTCAGGCTGCCGTTCGGCGCCTTCTGTCAGACGGTCAGCACCAGCCCGGACTGGTCGCAGCGGCCGGTCAGGGTGTGCAGGCAATCCGCGCGGTCAGCACGCCGCTGTCGGCCAGCAGCCCGAGCTGCGGCCCCTCGCTTCCCGCCACAACCGTACAGCCGGTCGCAATGGTGATGGCGTGCCTGAGTCGTGCCGGCATCAGGGCCTGTTCGCTGCGGCTGGCCCGGTCCAGCCGAATGGCCTGCGCGTGTTCGCCGCGCCTGTACACGGCAATGCGCGTGCCTTCGACAGTCACCCTGGTTTCAGGGGTTCCGATGAACTCGGGCGAGGGCGAGGCACAGGCTGCCAGAAGCAACGGGACAAGAACGAGGGCGATGCGCATGGCGAAAAGGGTCTGCCGGCAGGGTTAACGGCCGGTTAACCGCCTTGAAGCAGCGCGATGACCAGCGGCAGGGTTGCAACCGCTGCCACATGCGAAACCAGGATTGCCGTCGAGACCCGTTGCGGTGCGGTTCCGTAATGCTGGGCAAGAATGAACACATTGCCGGCAACGGGCAGGGCGGCTGCAACGACCATGACCAGGGCCGCCGCCGGTTCCACCGGAAAGATCACCAGCGCAGCCACTGCTACCGCCGCCGGATGAAGCACCAGCTTGGCCGAACTCAGCCACGCGGCAACGGCCAGCCTTTCGGTACTGCGGCCGGCAAGCGAGGCACCGATCGCAAAGAGCGCGCAGGGCGTTGCAGCAGCGCCGAGCACCGAAAGGAATTCCGCCGCCGGTACCGGCAGGGGCAGTGCCAGCGCAGACCAGCCAAGTCCCAGGCCCATCGAGACGATCATCGGGTTTCGCAGCACCCCCATGACGACCGCGCCGAGCAAGCCGATGGTTGCGCGACCTTCCCGGGTCAGGGTGAGCAGGACTGTAAACAGGCTCGAAAACACGGCCAGATCGATGGCGAGCACCATCATCACCGGCCCGATGGCCGCCGGGCCCAGTAGCGCCACCAGCAAGGGAACGCCCAGGAATCCGGTGTTTCCGACCACGCCGCATTGCGCCTCGACCAGCGCCTCGGCAGCCGGGCGGCGGCGCACAAGCGCCACCGTCACCACCAGCGCCCAAACCGCAAGGCTGGCCAGAAGATAGGCGAGGATGAACTCACCGGATACGATTTCGCCCAGTGACAGGTTGGCGGCAAATCCGAAAAGCATCGCGGAAAGCGCGAAGTAAAAGACGAAACGGGTCAGATGGTCGGTAGCGGATTGGGGAAAGAACCCGGTGCGGGCAGCCCCGTAACCAAGCCCGATCAACGCGAAAAACGGGAGCGACTGGAGGAATGTCGAAAGCATGGCGCCGGTTAACACGGGCCTGCACCGCCAGCCAGCGCGATGCGACAGCGCGGGGCTTGTCGATACTGAACCGGTCAGTTTACATTGGTGCCCGGACAATCCGAAAGGCCGCAGGACGATGAACAAGCCAGCAAACGCAATCCGTCGTGGCCGAAAGTATGATCAGGTGCTCGACGGGGCGCGCGATGTGTTCATGTCCTGCGGATACGAAGGTGCCAGCGTGGACGAGATCGCGCGCGTCGCCGGGGTCTCGAAAGCCACGCTTTACAGCTACTTTCCCGACAAGCGCCTGCTGTTTCTCGAAGTGGTGCGCGCCGAATGCCGGCGTCAGGTGGACGAGGCGCGCAAGGTGGTCGATATCGATGCCAGCCCCGAGGCTGTCCTGCGCCATGCCGCCCGGCGGATCGTGGATTTCTACATCTCCGACTTCGGCCGCAACGTGCACCGGATTGCCGTGGCGGAATCGGCCCGCTTTCCCGAGCTGGGGCGCGAATTCTATCTGTCCGGCCCCGCCTTTGCCCGCGAACAGCTGGGCGAGTTCCTGCAGGCCTGTTGCGCGGCCGGGGTGCTGGTCATTGATGATGTGAACCTGGCCGCCGACCAGTTTGTGATGCTGTGCCATGCCGATCTGGCCGATCGGGTCAATTTCAACGTCCAGACCGTCTTTTCCGGGGACGAGATCGAGAGGGTTGTGGCTGGGGCCGTCGCTACATTTCTGGCGCGCTATAGGGTTGGTACCGCGCCCTGAGCCGGCCTTTTCAATCCGCGCGCGCCCTGGTTTCCTGACCGGAGTTCCCATATGCCACCTTCGCCGCCGGCTGCCGTGGTGTTCGACATCGGCAATGTCCTGATCGAGTGGAATCCGGCGCGCATGTATGATGCGTCCATCGGCGCGCAGGAACGTGCGAGGCTCTTTGACGAGGTCGATCTCGACGGGATGAATGCAGCACTCGACCGCGGGGCGCCGTTTCTGGAATCGGTGCTTGCCCTGGCGGCACGGCATCCGGGCCGGGCAGCGCAGATCCGGCTTTGGCACGATCGCTGGATCGACATGGCGTCGCCGTCCATCGAAGGGTCGGTCGCGCTGCTGCTGGCCTTGCGCGAGGCCGGCGTCCCGGTGCTGGCGCTTTCGAATTTCGGGGTCGAGACATTCGCCATTGCCGAGCGCCACTATCCATTCCTTGCCGCCTTCGACCGGCGCTACATTTCCGGCCATCTGGGGTTGATGAAGCCCGAAGCCGCCATCTATGCCCATGTCGAAGCCGACAGCGGGCTTGCGCCGGAAAGCCTGCTGTTCATCGATGACCGGCCCGAAAACATCGCCGCTGCCGAGGCGCGCGGCTGGCGCGGGCATGTGTTCGACAGTGTCGCGGGCCTTGCCGAAAGGCTCGCGTCCGAGGGGTTGCCGATACCGGCACAAGGAGCAAAGCAATGAGCCTGCCAGCCTTTATCGATGCCGGGGTCGAGCCGCATCTGGACTGGATCGCCCTGACCGAGGCCCTGCGCGCGGGCCATCTGCGGCCCCGGGCCGAGGTGCGCGATTCGTTTCTGTACCGAGGCGAGGATACGCTTCTGTCGCGCGCCGCCTGGATCGACGGGCTTGGCATCGCGGTGAAATCGGCGACCATCTTTCCGGGTAACCGGGAGGCCGGAAAACCGGCGGTCAATGGCGGCGTTTCGCTTTATGCCGACGGCGACGGCACGCTCGAGGCGATGCTCGATTTTCATCTGGTGACCCGCTGGAAGACGGCCGCCGACAGCCTGCTTGCCGCACGGCTTCTGGCACGGCCCGAAAGCCGGCAGATCGCGATTCTCGGTGCCGGAGCGGTGGCGGGTTCGATGATCGCCGCATATTCGGCGGCTTTCCCCGGCGCCAGTTTCAGCATCTGGAACCGCACGCCGGAAGGGGCCGAGCGGCTGGCCGCGCGCCATTCCGCGGCGGTGGCGACCCGCGATGCCGAAGCCGCCGTGCGTTCCGCCGATATCGTCTGCACCGCAACCATGTCCTCCGAACCGGTGTTGCGTGGCGACTGGCTGCAGCCCGGCCAGCACATCGACCTGATCGGCGCCTATCGTCCCGACATGCGCGAGGCCGACGACACCGCGCTGCGCCGCGGCCGCGTCTTTGTCGATGCGCGGGCCACCACAATCGAGCATATCGGCGAGCTCAGGGATCCGATCGCGCGCGGCGTGATCGGGCCCGAGGATGTGGTCGCGGATTACTACGATATCGCTGGCGGCAGCTTTGCCCGCCGAGGCCCGGACGAGATCACGCTTGCCAAGAACGGCGGCGGCGCACATCTGGATCTCATGACAGCCCGGTACATGCTCGACCGCTGGCGCGCATCAATGGGCTGAGGGGGCAATCCGGTGCGTGTCTTCCTGGCTCTTTCACTGCCCGATCCGGTGCGCAGCCGCTTCACGCTGCTGCAGGTTGCCCTGCCACTGCCCCGGCGGGTGCCGCCCGAGAATTTCCACCTGACGCTTGCCTTTCTGGGCGATGTCGGGAACGCTGCGCTGGATGAGCTGGACATGGCCCTTTCGGGGGTTTCGGTTCCGCGCTTCAGCCTGCAACCCGATTCGCTGGGTGTGTTCGGTGGGTCGAGACCCCGCAACATCCATGTCAGGTTTGCGCCCGAACCCCTGCTGGACCGGCTTGCGGCCAAGGTTGCACGGGCTGCCCGGGATTGTGGAATCGCGCTCGAATCGCGTCGCTTCGTGCCGCATGTCACCCTGGCGCGGTTCAATCCCGAAGAGGCTGATCAGCTTCGGCTGGAACGCGCGGTGGCAGGCATCGGTCCACTGGGAATGCCGGCATTCGAGGTGGCTTCGTTTTCGCTCTACCGTTCGCACCTGCGCGCCGATGGCGCAGAATACGACGAACTTGCGCGCTATCCGCTGGGCTGAACCCGGCGCTTGCAAGCCGGCCGCGCCGAAACCATATCCAGCGCTGGAAAACCACGGGGGTGAACCGACGATGACCGGCTATTTCCGCACCGCGATCCTGATGGCGGCGATGACGGCACTGGTGATGGGCCTTGGCGCGCTTGTCGCCGGCGGTACCGGCGTGGTGGTGGCGCTTCTGGTTGCCGGCGCCATGAACGCCTTTGCATGGTGGAACTCGGACAAGATGGTGCTGCGCATGCACAATGCCCGGCCCGCCGATACCCGGGACGGGCTCGAACTCCAGCGGATGGTTGCCGATCTGGCCAGCCGCGCCGGCATGCCGGTCCCGGCGGTCTTCATCATCGACGAAGACCAGCCAAACGCCTTTGCCACCGGCCGCAACCCCGAAAACGCGGCGGTTGCCGCGACGACCGGGCTGATGCGCCGGCTGAGCCGCGAAGAGGTCGCCGGCGTGATGGCCCATGAACTGGCCCATATCCGCAACTACGACACCGCCATCATGACGGTGACCGCAACCTTTGCCGGTGCGATTTCGATGCTGGCGAATTTCGCGCTGTTCTTCGGCAACCGCCGCGACAGCCCGCTGGGCATCATCGGATTGCTGGCGATGATGATCCTGGCGCCGATGGCGGCGGCGCTGGTACAGATGGCGATTTCCCGGTCGCGCGAATACGAGGCCGACAGGGTGGGCGCCGAAATCTGCGGCAATCCGCACTGGCTGGCCGACGCGCTGGAACGGATTCAGGCGGGCGCGGCGCGGATCGACCTGAACAGCGCCGAACGCAACCCGGCGACGGCGCATATGTTCATCATCAATCCGCTGCATGCCCACGCGCATGATCGCCTGTTTTCGACCCACCCCGCGACCGAAAACCGGGTTCGTGCGTTGCGGGCCATGGCGCCCGGGGCCACGCGGCGGCCGGCGCGGCCCGGCGGCCCCTGGGGCTGATCACGCAGGGCATGGCGGCAGGGTGTTTGGCTCAGCTGCCGGGCGGATAGCGTTCCAGCAGCTGTGATCGGGCCTCGACATAGCTTTGCCGGATCGGTTCGACATCGACACCGTCGGCACCGCCGGAGGCCGCGCGCGCCTCGCCCGAGGCACAGAGCTCGCTCATCCCGCGAAACCCGAGGTTCAGGCTGCTGCCCTTGAGGAAATGCAGATCCTGTTCCAGCCGGCCCGGATCGGGTGCTTCGGATAGCCGGTCAAGCACTTCTTCGACTTCTTCGAGAAACATCGCGACGATTTCCGAAAACGCGTCTTCGCCGACTTCCTCTCGCAACTCGGTAACTCTCTGCCAGTCTATCACTATCTGCCTCCGCAATCAGGAGCGCGCCAGAGGCATCGCCCTCGTTTCCAGCGGGCCCGCCGGTGCCTGCCCGAACCCTCTTGGTTCCGTTCCGTAGCATGCCGGGATTTACCGCAGTTTAATGGAGTTATCTTACCTCACCCCGCATGATGCTGGAAAGGTGACATAGTGACTGCCCTGCCCCGTAACGCTGCGGCACCTTCGGGCCAATCTGCGCCGACAACGGGCAGGACCGCGCTGGTTGTGGATGACAGCGCGGCCCAGCGCATGTTGTTGACTGCTGCACTGAAGTCCTGGGGCTATCATGTGCGGCAGGCGTCAGGCGGCATGCAGGCGCTGGAACTCTGTCGGTCCGAACCGGTTGATCTCGTGCTGTCAGACTGGATGATGCCGGGCATGTCCGGGGTCGAATTCTGCCGTGCCTTCCGGCAACTGAACCATGAAAACTATGGCTATTTCATCCTTCTGACCTCGAAAAGCGACAAGACGGCCGTTGCCTGCGGCCTCGATGCCGGCGCCGACGACTTTCTGTCGAAACCGGTCAATCCCGCCGAACTGCGGGCGCGCATCCGTGCAGGGGAACGTATCCTGCACATGGAGCGCGAGCTGACCCGCAAGAACCGCCTTGTCTCGGACACGCTCGCACGCCTGCAGACGGTCTATGACTCGCTCGACCATGATCTGGTTCAGGCGCGGGCGCTGCAACAATCGCTGCTGCGGGAAAACCACCGGCGATTCGGCACGGCTTCGGTTTCGCTGCTGCTGCATCCCAGCGGCCATGTGGGTGGCGATCTGGTCGGGTTCTTTCAGATCGATGCGCGCAGGATCGGTCTTTATGCCTTTGATGTATCGGGCCACGGGGTGACATCGGCGCTTCTGTCGGCGCGGCTTGCCGGGCTGTTCCCGGCTGCTGCCCCGGCGCAGAACCTTGCGCTCAGCCATTGCGCGAACGGGGTTGTCAGGCCGCGTGACCCCGCCGAAGTGGCAGCAAGGATCAACCGTGTGCTGCTCGACGAGATCCGCACCGATCACTATTGCACCCTCGCCTATGCCGAAGCCGATCTTGGCAGCGGCCGGCTGCGCCTGGTGCAGGCCGGCCATCCGCATCCGTTGGTGCAGCGTGCCGACGGCCGGGTCGAGCGGCTGGGCAGCGGTGGCCTGCCGCTGGGGCTTCTGGCCGATGCGCAGCACGACGGTTTCGAATGCCAACTGGCCCCGGGAGACAGGCTTATCCTGATGTCCGACGGGATCGAGGAATGCCCTGACCCCGATGGCAGCGAACTGGGCGAGGCGCGGCTGCACGCGTTGCTCTACCGGCTGCGCGACTACCGGGGAGAGGCCTTTTCCGGCGCGCTGGTCAAGGCGCTCGCCGCCCATTCGGGCACCAGCGACTTTCCCGACGACGTCTCCTGCTGCATCCTGGAACGCGATCCGCCCGCGGATTGAGCCGTGAGCAGCGTCGCAATGCTGCGGCCCTATCGCAGAAAGCGCCGGCCGCGTGGGTCGGGAACTGCGGGCCGTGGCTGATCCGGAAAGTGGCGGATCACGTCGGAAATCCATCCGATGGCGCGGGCCGCCCGGCAGAAGCCGCCCGATGGCGGTTCGGAGCCCAAAGCGGACGGTTGGCTATTGGCACTCCTGGCCCGGAATCAAGGCGCGCAGCGCCGCCGGGCCGCGCCCGACCGCCCCCGTCACGCCGCAGGCGTGCCTTCGGCACGACGGGCGGGCGCCCTGCAACGGTGCAAGCAGTGGCGCCGTCGGATGTTCTTGCACCATAAACCGCCCGGCCATCCAGGATTCAGCGCCCACCCGGCGGTCGGGCACCGCCCTGTGTTGCGCGCTTTCGTTCAATGCCCGCTCCGCCCCCGCAAAGCGGCCCGTCATGCCTTTGGCGCGCGGCGCAGAAGGGAACCATTCGTCGGGCGCCGAACAATTGCCCCGCTCGCGCCTTCCAAAGCGACCGGCAGGGGTT
>SKWP01000080.1 GCA_007128865.1 Paracoccaceae bacterium | reverse complement strand
CGCGACCGATGCGCACCTTCGCGGAAGCGGTCATAGATTTCGGGGCCGCCGAGACCGCGCTCTTCTTCCAGTTTCAGCAACGCGCCCACCGCCGGCGCCACAGGCCGGTGTCCACGCCTGCCGACATAGGCGCGGATGTTGCCACCATAGCGGTCGGCGCGCTGGACGTCGAAGACTTCGAGCCCGTACTGCTCGACCAGCACCACCAGCGAACGCAGCGAATAGGTGCGGATATGCTCGTGGTAGACGGTGTCGTACTGCGAGCCTTCCAGCACGTCGAGCAGGTAATGGCTTTCGGTGATGAACACGCCGTCGCGGTCGAGCAGCGCGCAGATGCCCCGCATCACCTCGCCCAGCGGCGCCATATGGGCAAAGACATTGGTGGCGGTGATCACCCGAGCCGCCCCGCGGTCCTGGCGGATGTCGCGCGCCAGGGCTTCGGTAAAGAAGCTCTGGATGGTCTCGATGCCGTTTTCCTCGCGCGCGATGCGGGCAATGTTCGTGGGCTCCACCCCCAGCGCCGTCATGCCGCGCCGGGCAAAACCGGTCAGCAGGGTGCCGTCGTTGGACCCGATGTCGATGCACAGGCTGCCGGCGGGCAGGCCCAGCCGTTCGATGACGCCATCGGCAAAGGCTTCCTGATAGACGCGCAGCTCGCGGGTTATGCCGCTGCGGTAGGGGTATTCCGGCGCATAGACGATCGAGCCGTCCACCACATGGTCAAGCTGGGTCAGTGTGCAGCGCGGGCAGCGCATCAGCCGCAGCGGATAGTGGGTTTCGGGCTCGTGCAGCCGGTCGGGCGTCAGCAGGGAATCGCACAGGGGCTGGTGGCCAACGTCGATGACCAGTTCGAGATCCTCGCAGCCGCACACCTGGCAGCGGTCCAGATGTCCGGGGGCGACGTCGTGATCGATCATGCTACGCTCCAGCCTCGGGTTGGGCGGACCACCGGCCCGGCTGGCCCGGCGAGCCGGCTTTGGGACAGGCTTTAGCCGGCCATCATCCGGCACGCAAGGCGGCTTGGGCGGGCGACGGGAGGGCACGCCAATCCGCTTCGGCCAACCCCGCGGCGATCCATTCGGGCGGCGCCGATACCGAGCGGTCCGGGGCCGGAACGGTCCCGCGCAGGGCATCGCGACCGGCCGCGCGGATCTCTTCGGTGGCACGGGCTGCATCCCTGCGCACCTCTGCGGATGCGCGCGGCAAGCAACCCGCCGCCAGAGCCGAGACTTGCGCCCGTCGCACCGCAGGCATTGCAGCAATGGCCAGGCGTATCGCCGCGGCACCGGCCTGGACGGTAAAGGGCGCATCGGCCGGATCGGGACGGTCGGCGCGCAGGAAATCGACCAGTTGCAGCCCAAGCGGGCCGGAAAACCCGGTTGCAACGTCAACCGGCCCGCCGTTCAGAACCGCCTGTCCCGGCTCGGTCGTGAAATCCATGGTCGCGTCAAGTCCCGGACCGGCCAGCCGAATGGCTCGCACGCGTTCCGAATGGCCGCGCCGCAGGGTCGCAAATACCTCGGCCACGCCAAGTTCCAGCCGCAGCCGCACCGACCAGCCGCCGCCTGCCACCTCTACCCCCGCCAGCACCGGCGCCGCACCGGGGCAAAGCAGGTGCAGCAGCGACCACAGATGCGGCGCCACATCCTGCACCACATTCAGGCCCGGGTCGTGGCGTTTGGCCGCGCCGTGCCGGACTTCGGACACGGGGTCGGACCAGTCGATCCCGATCCGTGCCGGTTCCCCGACCGCCCGGCAGGCATCGGCAAAGCGGCTCAGGTTGCGGGCGAAAAGCAGCACATGGCCGGTCCGGCACAGCCGGCCGCCGGCGGCCCCAAGCACCGCGCGGCATTCCGCCTCGGTCAGACAGCAGGGTTTTTCGACCAGCACCGCCTTGCCCGCCGACAGGCAGGCCAGGGTGCTGGCGGCATGGTCTGCCGCGCGCCGGGCGATAACCACATGGCTGACCTCGGGATCGGCCAGCAGCGTCGGGTAATCCACGATACGCACCGCGCGACCGATGCGGGCGGGTTGGGCATTCCAGCCTTCCCACAGCGCCGGGTTTGCCGGCGAACACAGCAGCAGCGGCCGGTCGGCGGGCAACAGCGTTTCGGCCAGGCCGGCCAGGACCCGCGCCCAGCGCCCGCCGCCAAGGATGGCGAGCCCGCGCGCGGCGATGGCGGTCATGTCTGCCCGCGCGCCAGGGCGGCGCGGTAATCCGCGATCTGGGCGCGGGTGATCGCGAGCATGTCGCCACCCGCGCGCGCGGCACGATACCATTCGGCGGTCAGCCGCGCGGCATCACCGATATCCAGTGCCGGTTGCCACCCCAGCAGCGCCCGCGCGCGCGATGAATCAAGTGCCAGCAGCGTGCTTTCGGGCTTGCCGTCGGGCTCGGCGGCGTCCACGGGGGGTACCGGCGCCACAGCCGCGAACAGTTTCAGCAGCCCGGCCACGCTCAGGTGTCCACCGGTATCCGGTCCGAAGTTCCATGCCCCTTGTGCACCGATGTCGCCGGCCAGCGCCCGGTCGGCCAGCGCCAGATAGCCATGGCACAGGCACAGGACATGCTGCCACGGCCGCACGGACTGCGGGTTGCGCAGGCGCAACGGCCCGCCCCCTGCCCAGGCCCGCGCCAGGTCCGGCACCAGCCTGTCCTCGGACCAGTCACCGCCACCGATGACGTTGCCGCCACGGGCGGTATGCACGGAAATGCCGCGCGGCCCCAGATGCGCCCGCGCATAAGCCCCGGTCACCAGTTCGGCCGCCGCCTTGGAAGCGGCATAGGCATCGCCCCCGCCCAGCGCATCGCTTTCCCGGTAAGGCCATTGCCATTCACGGTTGTCATAGACCTTGTCGGTGGTCACGCAGATCACCGCGCGCAGACGCGGCAGGGCGCGGCAGGCGTCCAGCAGGTTTGCGGTGCCCATGGTGTTGGTGGCAAATGTGTCCAGCGGCGCGTCATGGGATCGGCGCACCAAAGGCTGCGCGGCGAGGTGGAAGATCACCTCGGGATCGGTCTGTCGCAGCGCCGCGGCCAGCGCCGCTGCATCGCGGATGTCGCAGCGCAGATCGGCGGTCAGCAGGCCGCCCAGCCCGGTTGCGGCAAAAAGGCTGGGGTCGGTGTCGGGGGCAAGCGCAAGGCCATGCACCTCGGCGCCGATGCCTTGCAACCAGAGCGCCAGCCATCCACCCTTGAAACCGGTGTGCCCGGTTATCAGAACCCGGCGCCCTGCCAGCGCGTTGCCTGCCGTCATGCCGCTTGTCCCTTCCGCAGCGCCGCCGGGGTTTTCGCATGGGCCGGAAGGGGCGGCAAGGAATTCCGGGCCCGGTTCGCCGGGCTCCAACGCGGATCAGCGCCCCGCCTGCGAAACGATCCGGTACAGCCGAAGCCCGGTTCCGGCAAGGCATTCCGGGTCTGCTTCGGCCAGCTCCTGCCCATCGAGGCGCCGGTCGGCAATCACATGGGTCGCGCCCAGAACGGCGGCCGCGGCATAGTCCGGCGGTATCTCGGGCACCCGGTCGATAAAGGCGCCGACGCGGTTGCCCCAGTCATCATAATAGGCGCGCAGATCGGCCGAAGCCGCAAGCTTGGCCGCGATGACCGGCCGGAAGGCCGCGTGATAGGCCGCCGGGTACAGGTTGTGATAGCCATCCACCGCCCGGATGCCGTTTAACGGTGCAATCATCGGGTCAGGCCCGGCCGACAGCACCCGCCCGGTGCCCACCTCGGTGCGGATGCAGGCATACGCCTGCGCGCGCATGTGGCGCGACAGGGTGCTGACCGCCCCCGCCAGTACCGCCGGCTTCAGTGCCGGATGCCCCAGCACCTGCGGCCCTGCCAGAGCACCCGGGTCGCGGGCGGCAACGGCGGCGCGGGCGGCCTCGCGTGCTTCGGGCGGCAGGGCGGCGCGCAATGTCGCCGGGTTGATCCCGAGATGGGCAAGCAGGAAAAGCGCCAGGCTCAGGATGCCCGCACCACGCACCCAGCGTGCCGCGCGCCCGCAGGGCGCGCCCGACAGCACCAGTGCGCCCAGCAGCACCAGCAGCACGGCGGCAAACAGGCCCATGCGATCCAGCTGGACCGACCGCAACGGCCCTTCGATCTGAGCCTGCAGGAACGGCAAACCCGCACGCAATGCCACGGCAAGCAACAGGAAGGCCAGAACGACACCGGCGGCCCGTCGAAGCCGATGCCCGGCTTCCCCCCGCAGGGCCAGGAAGCCCGCCAGCAGGAACACCGCCGAATACAGCGCCGGCGTCACCGTGGCGTGATACCAGCTGCCCTGGGTCAGCAGGTTCGAGACCAGCGAGGAAACGAACGCCACCAGGGGGTTGTCGGCGGTCTGGACCGGCCAGTTGTCGCGGTGCGCCGCAACCCCGCGCCACATGTTTGCCAGCAAGGGCACGGCCCCCAGCACCGCGCCCAGCAGATAGACGGCCTGCGCCCTTGCCACCCGGCCCCAGCCGGCCACGGCCGGCAGCATCATCCGGGCCGCCACCACGACGAGCGGCAGAAAGGCCGCATGCATCACGAGCACGCTGTTCCAGCCGATCAGGAACAGGACCACAAACGCGCCCGCACCGGGCGCCTGCGGCCGCAGCGTCAGATAGAGCACGAGGGGCGCACCGGCCAGGCCCAGCCCCTGCCCCGAAAAGGACAGCCCGAACGCAAAGAGGCACGACAGAAGCGCCGCATCGCGGCCGCGAACCCCTGTCAGCGTCAGCAATGCCCGCATGCCGCCATAGGCCAGGCACACGACCACGACTTCGGTCAGCCAGTAGGCCGGGACAGGTGGCAGCAGCGCATGGATCAGCCCCAGCGGCTGCGATGCCCGCGCGAAATAGGTCCAGTCGAGTGCCCCCCCGAGGAAAACATCGAAGGCGCCGTGATCAAGGCCACCACGCAGAAAGACGCCGGTCACCGCGCTGTAGACAGCATCGGAATCGAGGTTGTCATGCAGTCGCGCATGGATGCCGCCGTACCACCACAGCGCCAGGCCGTGCCGCAGGGCCAGCAGCGCCACGAACAGGCCATGCTCCGATACCGCGCCGGGCTTCGGACCTTGCCCGCCTGTTTCGACCGTTGCCATTCCATCCGCTCCGCTGGACCGACCACACCGCCCGCCATGCATTTCCTGCCCGACCCGGCAAATCAAGTCCGGGCAGGCGGTCCATGGCAAACACCCTGTCGTTCTGTTGCCCGCCCGGAGACAAGAAATGGCTTGATTTCAGGCGCACGGTCGGCCAGACGCAGCGCGCGCTGCGGGTGCGAAAACGGCTTGCGCAGTCGAGGTAGAAGGAAATTTCATGTCGGTCTTCAATTCCGCTCCGATTCCGGAGCTGTTCGTTTCCCACGAATCCGCCCAGAAGCTGAAGCACGAGGCCGCCGCCCTTCCGTCATGGGATCTGACGGCGCGGCAGGCCTGCGATCTCGAGCTGCTGATGAACGGCGGCTTCAGCCCGCTCAAGGGTTTTCTCGGGCAGCAGGACTACGATTCGGTGGTGGAGCGGATGCGTCTGGCCGATGGCACGCTGTGGCCGATGCCGGTTACGCTCGACGTGAGCGAGGCCTTCGCGGCCGGTGTGGAGCCGGGGCAGGACATCGCCCTGCGCGATGCCGAGGGCGTGATCCTGGCCATCCTGACGGTCAGCGACAAATGGACACCCGACAAGCCGCGCGAGGCCGAAATGGTCTTTGGCGCCGACGATGCGGCGCATCCGGCGGTCAACTATCTGCACAATGTGGCCGGTCCGGTCTATCTGGGCGGCGCGGTGATCGGCATTCAGGCGCCGGTGCATTACGATTTCAAGGCCCGGCGCGACACGCCCAACGAACTGCGTGCCTTCTTCCGCAAGATGGGCTGGCGCCGCGTGGTGGCCTTTCAGACCCGCAACCCGCTGCATCGCGCGCATCAGGAACTGACCTTTCGCGCCGCCCGCGAGGCGCAGGCCAACCTGCTGATCCACCCCGTCGTCGGCATGACCAAGCCCGGCGACGTGGATCATTTCACCCGCGTGCGCTGCTATGAGGCGGTGCTCGACAAATACCCCGCCGCGACCACGCATCTGAGCCTTCTCAATCTGGCGATGCGCATGGCCGGCCCGCGCGAGGCGGTGTGGCACGGCATCATCCGCCGCAACCACGGCTGCACCCACATGATCGTCGGGCGCGACCATGCCGGGCCGGGCAAGAACAGCGCCGGGCAGGATTTCTATGGCCCCTATGACGCGCAGGAGCTGTTCCGCGCCCATCAGGGTGAAATCGGCATCGAGATGCTCGATTTCAAACAGATGGTCTATGTGCAGGAACGCGCCCAGTACGAGCCCCGCGACGAGGTCGCCGAGGGGATGACCATCCTCGATATCTCGGGCACCGAGCTGCGCCGCCGCCTGCGCGAAGGCATCGAGATTCCGGAGTGGTTCTCGTTTCCCGAGGTCGTTTCCGAATTGCGGCGCCGCTATCCGCCGCGGCACCGGCAGGGGTTCACGGTGTTCTTTACCGGGCTTTCGGGGTCGGGCAAGTCCACCATCGCCAATGCGCTTATGGTCAAGCTGATGGAAATGGGCGGCCGGCCGGTGACGCTGCTGGATGGCGACGTGGTGCGCAAGCACCTGTCCTCTGAGCTCGGCTTTTCCAAGGAACACCGCGACATCAACATCCGCCGCATCGGCTATGTCGCCTCCGAGATCACCAAGAACGGCGGCATCGCGCTGTGTGCGCCGATCGCGCCCTATACCGCCACCCGGCGGGCGGTGCGCGAGATGGTCGAGGCCTTCGGCGCCTTCGTGCTTGTTCACGTCGCCACCAGCGTCGAGGAATGCGAACGCCGCGACCGCAAGGGGCTCTACAAGCTCGCGCGGGAAGGCAAGATCAAGGAGTTCACCGGCATCTCGGACCCCTACGAGGCGCCGGTCGATGCCGAACTGGTGGTTGACACCGAAAACGTGGACGTCGATCACTGCGCGCATCAGGTGCTGCTCAAGCTCGAGGCGATGGGGCTGATCAGGGCATGAGCCGCGGCCTGGCCGCAGAACGCAGGAGGGTGCAATGGCGCAAAGTGTCTTCATCGATGGTGACGTCGGAACCACCGGGCTGCGCATCCGCGAGCGCCTGGAGCGGCGCGATGACATCACCCTGCTGCGGATCGACCCGGAGCGGCGCAAGGATCTGAACGCCCGCCTCGAAGCCTTTGCCGCGGCAGATGTCGCCATCCTGTGCCTGCCCGATCCCGCTTCGCGCGAGATCGTCGCGGCCTGCGATGCAGCCGGGCTTGCAACCCGCATCATCGATGCCTCGACCGCCCACCGCACCGCGGCAGGCTGGTGTTTCGGGCTGCCCGAAATGACCCCGCAACAGCGCGGTGCCATTGCCGCTGCCGCGCGGGTCTCGAACCCCGGCTGCTGGTCGACCTGTGCGATCGCGCTGATCCGCCCGCTGGTCGATGCCGGGCTGATCGCACCGGACAGACCGCCGGCAATCTCGGGCGTTTCGGGCTATACCGGCGGCGGCAAGGCGCTGATCGAGGAATTCGAGGGCGGCGCGGTGGACGGCGCCTTTCTCTACGGGCTCGACCAGACCCACAAGCACCTGCCGGAAATCATGGCACACAGCGGGCTTTCACGGGCGCCGGTGTTTGTGCCTTCGGTCGGGAACTATGCCCAGGGCATGGCGGTGGCGGTGCATCTGGACATGGCCGCCGCCGAAATCGATGCCGCCGCCGAAGTCCTGCGCGCACGTTATGCGGGCGAACGCTTTGTCGGCGTGGTCGAACCCGAAGCCCATGCGCCGCGGGTGATGCCGCAGCGCCTGAACGGCACCAACCGGATGGAGCTGTCGGTGCATGGCAACCGCGTTTCGGGATCGGCGGTGCTGGTTGCGGTGCTGGACAACCTCGGCAAGGGCGCGTCCGGGGCTGCGGTTCAGAACCTCAACCTGATGCTGGGGCTTGACGAAGGCGCCGGGCTCTGACCCGTCGGGCCCGGCGCGTGCGCCGGGCCTTCAGCCCCGGTTGCGCAGCACCAGAACCGAACAGCGCGCGTGACGCACCACATGGTCGGCGGTTGACCCCAGCAGAAACCGCGCGGCCCCGGTGCGGCCGTGCGAGGCCATGACGATGCAGTCAACATCGTTGTCGGCCGCCCAGCCGGCAATGTCGCGGCCGGCGTGGCCGACCAGAAGCACCCCCTGCCCGCCGGCAAGGCGCCCGGCCAGGTCGGAAAGCTCGGCCTCGATTCCCTTGCGCAGGGTGTCCATGTAGCCGGGTTCGAAGAACAGCTCGGCCAGCGGTTCGGGTTCTTCCATCACATGCAGGACGGTGATCCGGCCGCCCGGAGATAGCAGCCGTCCGGCCGCATCCAGCGCCGCTTCGGGCGGATGGGCGACATCCATGGCGACGGGGACAAGAATATGACTGTACATGGCGTGCTCCTCGGCGGTGGTCTGCTGTGCGGTCAAAGCGGCGGGCGCGGTTCGGGCGTAACCGGTTTCCACGCATCGATTGCGGCAATGGCATCCTCGGCGGTTTCGACAAAGCGGAACAGCGCAAGATCGTTCGGGCCGATGGTGCCGGCATCGGCCAGCGCATCCCAGTTCACGATGCGGCGCCAGAATTCCTCGCCGAACAGCAGGAAGGGCACCGGCTGCATGCGCCCGGTCTG
>SKWP01000212.1 GCA_007128865.1 Paracoccaceae bacterium | reverse complement strand
GCGGTTGGTCGGCCCCAGCGCGCCGGCAACCCAGCGCGGCCGGCCGTCGGCAGCCTCGGCCCGGTCGGCGGCGGTGCGGGCCAGCCGCGCACCCTCGCGGTTCATCGCCGCGACCTGATGCTCCATCCCGTAATCGGCCTGGGCGATGGTGGTCGACGAAAAGGTGTTGGTCTCCAGGATATCCGCACCGGCCATGGCATAGCGGAAATGGATATCCTCGATCGCCTCGGGCCGGGTGAGGTTGAGCAGGTCGTTGTTGCCCTTCTGCGGCTTGTCGCCCGCGTGGCCGTGGCCATGCCCGTGGTCATGCCCGCAGCCGCAACCGGCGTAATCGCCCTCGGACAGGCCCAGCGTCTGGATCTCGGTGCCCATCGCCCCGTCAAGGATCAGGATGCGCGTGCGCGCGGCGTCGGCGAGACGCGTGAAGGTCTCGGAACGTCGCAAACCGGTCGAATGGGCCATGGCGGGAAGACTCCTGTTCAGACGGTGCTGGGTATCATCCCTGTGACCTGCGGTAAAACGCATGTTTCCCATGAACAACATGCAGATGATTCATGCAGGTGGGGTTTGCGCCCCGAAAATGCGTGCCAGGCTGGAACCGGAACCAGCAAATGCGGGTACCGCTGCGTGACGTCCGGTTCAGAAGGGATCGGACAAGTCAGGGCAGCCCAAGCGCGCGCAGAGCAGACGGAGGCCGGCGGGCGCGGATCAGTCGTCGCGGTGCACACGCTCGCGACGTTCATGGCGCTCCTGCGCCTCCAGCGTCATGGTGGCGATCGGGCGCGCATCCAGCCGGCGCAGCGAAATCGGCTCTCCGGTGACCGAACAATAGCCGTATTCGCCCGTCTCGATCCGGCGCAACGCGGCGTCGATCTTGGCAATCAGCTTGCGCTGGCGATCCCGGGTACGCAGTTCCAGCGCGCGGTCGGTTTCCTCGCTGGCGCGATCGGCAATGTCGGGGATGTTGCGCGCGCCCTCGGCCAGCCCCTCGAGCGTCTCGCGGCTGCCGTGCAGGATCTCAGACTTCCAGGTCAGAAGCTTGCGGCGAAAGTATTCGAGCTGGCGTTCGTTCATGAACGGCTCGTCCTCTGCCGGTCGATAGTCCCGCGGCAGAAAGGAGTCCTGTTTCATGGTCGATGCCCTCCGATAATCCTGCGCGGTGCCTGGCGGCTTCTGTGCAACACCCACCAACGCCTGGATGGCCGGTGCCATCGCTGCCTCGGCAAGTGCCTGATCTGAATCGGAAGCGCCTTCGGCCCTGAAATTGTGCTGTGCCGGTGTGACGTGCTTTGCGGTCATCCTTCACCCCTTGGCGGCTGACTTATCCGAGCCGCTGCCGCTTGTCACGCCCTTTCGCCCGGCCTTGCGGGAAAAACCGCGGCGGTCTACTGTGGCGGCAAAGCGATCAGGAAATCCCGAAAACCATTATGAAATTCACCGGAACCGACGCCTATGTGGCGACCGACGACCTGACCGTGGCGGTGAATGCCGCGGTGACGCTGGAACGCCCGCTGCTGGTCAAGGGCGAGCCGGGCACCGGCAAGACCGAGCTTGCCCGCCAGGTTGCCCGGGCGCTGGGCATGGATCTGATCGAATGGCACGTCAAATCCACCACCCGCGCCGCGCAGGGGCTTTACGAATACGATGCCGTCAGCCGGCTGCGCGACAGCCAGTTGGGCGACGAACGGGTTGCGGATGTGCGCAACTACATCCGCAAGGGCAAGCTCTGGGAGGCATTCGAGGCCGACGGCCGCGTGGTGCTGCTGATCGACGAGGTCGACAAGGCCGATATCGAGTTTCCCAACGATCTGCTGCAGGAACTCGACCGGATGGAATTCTTCGTCTACGAAACCGGCGAAACGATCCGCGCCCTGCGCCGGCCGGTCGTCATCATCACCTCGAACAATGAAAAGGAACTGCCCGACGCCTTCCTGCGGCGCTGCTTTTTCCACTACATCCGCTTTCCCGACATGGAGACGATGAAGCGTATCGTGGCGGTGCATTTTCCCGGCATAAAGGATCGTCTGCTGACCGCGGCGCTGACCCAGTTCTATGAACTGCGCGAGGTTCCGGGGCTGAAGAAGCGTCCTTCCACCTCCGAGGTGCTGGACTGGCTCAAGCTGCTGCTGGCCGAGGATCTGACGCCGGAAGATCTGCGCAGCGAACCCGGAAACGCGCTGCCCCGGCTGCACGGCGCATTGCTGAAGAACGAACAGGATGTGCAGCTGTTCGAACGGCTGGCCTTCATGGCGCGGCGCGGCGGGCGCTGAGATGCTGCGGCGGGCCGGCGGATGAGGCCGGGGATATTGCCTGCACCCGTCCTGGCCATCGTGGCTGCGCTGGCGCTGGCGGGCTGCGCCGCCGCACCGCCGGCCGAGCTGCCGCAGCGCTTGTCGCCCGCCCATCAGACACTGCCGCCGATGAAGAGCTTCGGCCCCGCCGATCCGCTGCCGCCGATGCGCTCCAACGCCGACATGGCGCGCGATTTCCTCGAACTGTCGTTCTTCATGGAAAGCGGGCGGCCGATTCCGACCCTTTCGCGCTTTGAAGGGCCGATAACCCTGCGCATGACCGGGGCCGTTCCTCCCGGCGCCGAAGAAGAGCTCGGGGCGCTGCTGCTGCGCCTGCGCCGGGAAGCCGGCATTTCGGTTACCCGGCTGCCCGCCGCCTCCGGCGCCGGCATTACCGTGGAATTCCTGCCGCGCCGGCAGATGCAGGCCGCGGTGCCGCAGGCGGCCTGCTTCGTGGTGCCGCGCGTGGCGTCATGGGATCAGTTCCGCGCCCGGCGCCGCAGCCCGGTGCTGGACTGGACAACCGTCCAGCAGCGCGAAACGGTGGCGGTCTTCATCCCGTCCGACGTTACCCGTCAGGAAATGCGCGACTGCCTGCACGAGGAAGTCGCCCAGGCCATGGGGCCGCTGAACGATCTCTACCGCCTGCACGACAGCGTCTTCAACGACGACAATTTCCAGACCGTGCTGACCGGTTTCGACATGCTGATGCTGCGGGTGTTCAACGATCCGGCGCTGCGTTCGGGCATGACCGCCGAACAGGTGGCCGCGCGCCTTCCCGCGATCCTTGCGCGGCTGAACCCGGCCGGCGAACGCATCGCACCGGCCGGCCCGGTGCCGCGCAGCCCCCGCGCATGGATCACCGCCGTGGAAACGGCACTTGGCCCCGGCCGGGGCCGGGCCGAACGGGCGGCTGCGGCCGGCCGCGCGCTGGATATCGCCCGTCAGCAGGGCTGGCGCGATGCACGGCTGGCCTTTGCGCATTTCCTGGTCGGGCGCATGGCGCGCCCTGCCGATGCCGAACTTGCGCTTGCCGCTTTCCTTGAGGCCGGCAGCATCTATCGCAGCCTGCCCGGTGGCGAGGTGCACGCCGCCCATGTCGACATGCAGCTTGCCGCCTTTGCGCTGTCGGCGGGGCAGTATCAGGATGCGCTGACGCTTTCGACATCGGCCCAGCGCGCCGCCATGCGCACCCAGAACGCGGCGCTGCTTTCGTCGTTGCAGATGGTTCAGGCGGTGGCTCTGGACCGGCTGGGCCGGCCAGCCGAGGCGCGCACGGTGCGCATGGACAGTCTGGGCTGGGCGCGTTACGGGTTCGGCACCGATGACCGGGTGCGCAACCGTCTTGCCGAGATCGAGGCGCTGGCACCCCCGCCGGCGCCGGTGACGGCCAGCGCCGGGGTCATCAACGGCCGGGGACCGAGGTACATGGAATGATCGTTCTGGCAGGGGTTGTGGCAGGCGCCTTGATCGGGGCGCAAACCGCGCGCAAACGTGGAGGAAACCGGCTGGACATGGCCCAGTACGCTGCCGTCTGGGGCATGATCGGCGGGGTTGTCGGGCTTTTCGCGACCATCGCGATCGAACGCATGCTCTGAGCATCCGCGCGCTGGCCCCGGCCCGCGCGGAACCCCGCCCAATGCGGCCCAAAGGGCATGACAGCGCCGCCCCGGCGGCCTATAGTGCCGTCACAAGCGGGCGTCACGACCCGCGATCGAGGCAGCATGCGACGCAACGGGTCGCACAGCAATGGGCACAGCATGAGCATCACATCATCCCGAAAGCTATCGCGGCGCGGCGCCGTGACGGGCCTTGGCGCGGTCCTGGGGCTTGCGGCCTGCGGCAACCCCGTGGGAGGAGACGGCGCCGACCGGCTTGACGCGCGCGTCGATTCCACGCGCGATTTCCTGTTTTCACGCTATCCGGGCACCCGGGAACTGGCCGACAAATCCCACGGTATCCTGTGGATGCCGCTGATCACCGAAGCCGGGCTGTGGTTCGGCGGTGCCTATGGACAGGGCGCGCTGCGCGTGGGCGAGGTCAGCGTGGACTATTATTCCGTCACCCGGGCAACCTTCGGGCCGCAGGTGGGCGCGCAGCAATACGCCCATGCGCTGTTCTTCATGACCGCCGAGGCACTGACCGATTTCCGCCGCTCGGAAGGCTGGGCCGTGGGGGCCGACATGCGCTATGCAATCCCCGATCGTGGCGGCGCCCTGGGCGTCGATACAACCACCCAGTCCGCGCCGGTGATCGCGGTGGTGTTCGGCCAGTCGGGGCTGATTGCCGGGGCAACGCTGGCCGGATCGAAATACACCCGCATCATACCCTGACCCAGGATCGGGCGGCGAGGCGCTGATGGCACTGGCGGGGCGAGAGGCCGTGGTGATCGGGGCCGGGATTGCCGGGCTTGCCCTGGCGACGGCCCTTGCCCGCCGCGGTGCCCATGTGCGGGTGCTGGAACGCTCGGACCGCATCACCGAGGTCGGGGCCGGGTTGCAGATTGCACCCAACGGGGCCGCGGTGCTGTTCGCACTGGGTCATGCCGAGGCGCTGGCCGGCGCCGGCATTCCCGCCCGCGCCGTGCGGCTGCGCGACGGCGGCGACGGACGCGCCGTCATCCGGCTCGATCTCGACCGCGCCGGGTTTGGCCATGGTTACCATCTGATCCACCGCGGCGACCTGATCGCGCTGCTGGCACAGGGCGCCCGTGCCGCGGGCGTCGAAATCCGCACCGGCTGCGCGGTCGACCGGATCGAACACGGCCCCGGCGGCTATGCCCTGCACGGCCCCGAAGGCATGCCTGGGCGCGTCGGTCTGCTGCTGGCAGCGGACGGCCTGCATTCGCGCCTGCGCCGTTCGCTGAACCCTTCGGCGGCGCCGTTCTTTACCGGTCAGGTTGCATGGCGCGCGGTGATCCCCGAAAGCATCGCGCCCGAACGGGCCGAGGCCGAGGTATTCATGGGGCCGGGGCGGCATCTGGTCAGCTATCCGTTGCGCGGCGGGCGGGCACGCAACATCGTCGCGGTGGAAGAGCGCAGCGACTGGGCCGATGAGGGCTGGCACCACGAGGACGATCCGCAGAACCTGCGCCGGGCCTTTGCCGGCTTTGGCGGGCCGGTGCCGGCATGGCTGCGACGGACAGACCGCGTGCACCTGTGGGGGCTGTTCCGGCATCCGGTGGCCACGGCATGGCATGATGGCCGTGGCGCGGCGATTCTTGGCGATGCCGCCCATCCGACGCTGCCGTTTCTGGCCCAGGGTGCCAACATGGCGCTGGAAGACGCCTGGGTGCTGGCATCGCTGCTCGACCGGCACGACGACACCGCAACCGCGCTGGCCGCATTCCAGACGGCACGTCAGGGGCGGGTGCGCCGCATCGTCGAGGCCGCCAACCGCAACGCCCGCGCCTATCACCTGCAGGGGGTTGCCCGGAAGATCGCGCATCTCGGATTGCGCCTGGCCGGGCGGGTGGCGCCGGGCGCGCCGCTGCGCCGGTTCGACTGGCTGTACCGCCACGATGTGACCCGGCAGTTCCCCTGAGCGGGCGCGATTCCGTCGGCCCGGCCAGAGTGGTCCGGTCGGCCTCCGCATCAGGCGGATCCGGTATCAGCCCCCGAACCAGCCACCGACGGTGCGCGCACCCGCCGAGATGTCATAGCCGATGCCTTCCACCGTGGCGCAGCCCGACACCGCAAGCAGCACCAGCCCGAGGGCGAACCATGCGCCCGTGCGGCGCTGCCTAGTCTTCATGCCACCACACCTCGGGCTGGAAACCGAGCCAGTCGCCATACATCGGCAGACGTTCGGGGAAACGCAGCGTGCGCTTGTGGGCCATCCGCGATGTGTCGGCAAACCACAGCGGGATGTGATAGCGCCCGCTGGTCAGCAGCCGGTCGAGCGCCCTTGCCGCGGCGAGAAACTCATCCTGATCGCGGGAATTCAGCAGCGTGCGGATCATTTCCTCGATGGCGGGGCTGTCGATGCCGGCCCAGTTGCGGGTGCCGGGTTCGGTCACCCCGGCCGATCCCCAGTACAGCCACTGTTCGTTTCCGGGGCTCAGTGACAGCCCGATCGCCTGACGGGCCATGTCGAAGTCGTATTCGCGGGTGCGTTCGGTGTACTGGGCGCTGTCGACGGTGGTGATGCGCATCCGGATACCCAGCCGCCGCAGCGCCTCGGCATAGATGTTCACGATCGACTGGGTTTCGGCCGCGCCCTGCGAAAGCAGAACCTCGATCTCGAAGGCACGGCCATCGGCGTTGCGCAGCACCCCGTCCTGCACCGTCCAGCCGGCTTCTTCCAGCAGCGCGGTTGCGGCGCGGATGCCGGCGCGGTTGGCCTCGGTTCCGTCCGAGACCGGCAGGCTGAAGCCTTCCAGGGCTCCGGGGGGCAGGTCACCGGCAAAGGGTTCCAGCAGCTCGCGCACCCGCCCTTCGGCCGGCCCGGGCCGCATCGCCAGCACTGAATTGGCGTGATACGAAGTGATCCGCGGATCGACCCCGCCGTTCAGGGTGTTGTTGATGAACTCGAAATTGAAGGCATGGATCAGGGCCTCGCGCACCCGCCAGTCCTGAAAGATCTCGCGCCGGGTATTGAACACGAGCCCGTTGATGCCCGATGGCCGCTGATGCGGGATCAGCGACTTGACCACCGCGCCCGACTGTACTGCCGGAAAATCATAGGCGGTTTCCCAGCGCGCGGCGTTGGTTTCGCGCCATGTGTCGATCTCGCCGGCCTTGAACGCCTCGAACACCACCCCGCCGTCGCCGAAATAGTCATAGCGGATCTCGTCGAAATTGTGCTGGCCGCGATAGAAGGGCAGGTCCGCCGCCCACCAGTCGGGGTTCTTGCGGAAGCTGATGAAGCGGCCGGCCTCGAAACGGTCAACCACATAGGGGCCCGAACCGATGATCGGCACCAGCGAGCTTTCGGTAAAGTCGCGCCCTTCGAACTGCGCCTTCTGCAGGATCGGCCGCAGACCCAGCAGCAGCGGCAGTTCACGATTATCGGTGTTGAAGGTGAAGCGGACAGAGCGCGGGCCGGTCTGTTCCATCGTCTCGATCTGGTTCCAGACCGAATGATAGCGCGGGCTGCCCTGGGTACCGAATATCTCCATCGACCACATCACGTCCGCGACCGTCACCGGGGCACCGTCAGAGAATCGGGCCTCGGGATGCAGGGTGAATTCGACGAAATCGCGCGCGTCGCTGGTCTCGACCGATTCGGCCAGAACGCCGTAAAGGGTAAAGGGTTCGTCCCAGGACCGGCCCAGAAGCGTCTCGACCGTCAGCAGCCCCACACCCCAGGGCGCGCGGCCGCGCAGGATGTAGGGATTGAGCGAATCAAAGCCGCCCGATTCTCCAAACACGATCCGGCCGCCCCTGGGCGCATCCGGGTTGACATAGGGCAGCGACACAAAATCCGGTGGCAGCGCGGGTTCACCATACATAGCTATGCCGTGAACGGGCTGGGCGCGCACCGGTGCGGCCAGACCCGCAAGCAGCAGCGCCAGCGCCCCGGCAATCGATGCCAGCGCAAGGGGCAGACGCGAACCGCCGTCGTTGGGGGATGTCATGGCCTTGTGATCCTTCTGCTCGGGCCTCTGTTTTTCGGCAAGACTACCGCCTTGCACCGGCGTTTTCAAACTTTTCGGTTGGACATCGGTGGCATAGCGGGTATAAGTCACTTACTGCTCGATAGGTTTCTTGCCTGTATGAAACCTGCCTCAACGACTGACGCCCGCCTTGTGCGGGCGTTTTTTTTCGTCCGGGCGGGACTGGCATTCGCCGCCCTTGCCGATAAGACTGGTCGGGTACCGAAACGGCGATTGCAGCAGGAAGGGAGCAATGGCCATGTCTGACAATCGAAGCCTTGCCGGGCGGCGGGCTGTCATCACCGGGTCGAATTCGGGAATCGGTCTGGGCATCGCGCGCGAGCTTGCCCGTGCCGGCGCCGATGTGGTGATCAATTCCTTCACCGACCGGGGCGAGGATCATGCGCTTGCCGCCGAACTGTCAGCGGAATTCGGCGTCGCGGCCCGGTATCTCCGCGCCGACATGTCGGTGCCGGCCGATTGCCGGGCGCTGGTGGAACAGGCCGGCGGATGCGATATCCTGGTCAACAATGCCGGCATCCAGCATGTCGCCCGGACCGAAGACTTCCCGACCGAGAAATGGGACGCGATCATCGCCATCAACCTGTCGTCGGCCTTTCACACCACCGCTGCTGCACTGCCGGGCATGTATGCCGCCGGCTGGGGGCGGGTGATCAACATCGCCTCGGCGCACGGGCTGACGGCATCGCCCTACAAGGCCGCCTATGTCGCGGCCAAGCACGGCGTTGTCGGGCTCACGAAAACCGTTGCACTGGAAGCCGCCGGCCGCGGCGTGACCTGCAACGCCAT
>SKWP01000354.1 GCA_007128865.1 Paracoccaceae bacterium | reverse complement strand
AGCGGCTGGAACTGGTCGATGCCCTGCGCGCCATGGCGCTGGCCGGGGTCATCTTCATCAACATGATGACCTTTGCAGGCCTGTCCTATCTGACTCCCGACATGCGCGCCGAGTTGCTGAGCCCGCTCGATCACGCCGCCTGGGGCTTTCTGCGGATCTTCGTCGATGGCAAGGCGCTGGCAGCGTTTTCCTTCATGTTCGGCTTCAGCTTCTCCATCATCATGGCCAGCGCGCAGGCCGCGGAGGAACAGCCCACGCGCCGCTTCATCCGGCGGCTGCTCATGCTGTTCCTGCTGGGGCTGTTCAACGCGCTCTTTCTCTACTGGGCCGACATCCTGATGACCTATGCGGCTCTTGGCCTGATCCTGCCGCTGGCCGGGCGGCTCTCCGCGCAGGTCATCGCTGCCGCCGGAGGGGCTCTGATCGTCATCGGCCCGCTGGTGCTGGCGCTGGGCGGGTTCGGCGCGGCGATACCGCCTCCGCGCGGGCATCTGGACAGCATCGACGCCTATGCCTCGCCGCAGATTGCCGATGTGGTGCAGCAGAACTGGCACATGATCCTGAACGCCTCGGAGAGTGCCGACAGCATGCTGGTGCTGCGGCTGTTCACCCTGTCGGGGCTGTTCCTGCTGGGCCTCGCAGCGGGCAAGAGCGGGCTGATGATGCGGATGATCGGCGAAAGAAGTGCCTTGTGGCGGCTGGGGCTGACGCTGGTCGGCCTCGGGCTGGTGATGAAGCTGTTGATGCGCTTCTGGGTCGGGGGCGAAGGGGTCTGGGCTATGCTCAACCTGCAGACGCCGCTGATGGCGCTGGGCTATCTGATGCTGATCGTCGCCGCCCTGTCCGGCCCGGGCGCGCGCGGCCTGCGCCGCCTGCTGGCCCCGCTGGGGCGTATGACGCTGACAGGCTACCTGACCTCGGCCATCCTTGGCCAGCTTGTGTTCTACGGCTGGGGGTTCGGGCTGATCGGGCAGGTCGGCACGCTCGGCACGGTTGGCATAGCGGTCGGGATCTACGCGCTGCTGATGGGGTTCGCGCTGCTCTGGTTCCGCCACTTTCTGCACGGGCCCTGGGAATGGGTCTGGCGCAGCCTCACCAACATGAAACCGCAGCCGATCAGCGGCCCCGAGAATCCCCGGTAATGCGCGGCTTGCGCCTTGGCGCAGGCGGGCAGGGCCGCAGGTGGCGCCGCCACCTCAAACCGCGCCGACCACCGGGAGCGGCCGGTCATGCCGGTCCAGGAAGGCGCGGATCAGGGCGGCCACCTCCCCGGGCACCTGTTCATGGACCAGATGGCCGAAGCCGTGCATGAGCACGAATTCGGCAACCGGCAGGCGCGCTGCCGCCTCTTGTGATACCTTCGGCGGCACTGCCCGATCCCGGTCGGAAGCGATCAGCAGGCAGGGAACGGCGATTTGGGGCAAGCGTTCCAGCAGCGGTTCGAGCCGCCACTGCGCCATCATGCCCAGCGTTCCCTGAATGTGGGCGGTACGCGCGACAAGCTGCTGGTACTGGCTCACGGCCTCGGGGTCCATCGATGACCCGGTGCCGGCAAGCAGGCGTTCGACCTGACCGCGCCGCGACGAAAAACGGGTGACGATCCCGGACACGAACGGGCTTGCCGCCATCGCCCGCGCCAGTTTCGGAAACAGCCAGCCGGCGAAGCCGTCAAAGGGGCCAAGGGCCGCGTTGATGCCGATCACGGCGCCCGGCGGGTCCGGCATGATCTCGGCCATGCGCAGGGCCACAGCCGCGCCTGCCGAATGGCCGATGATCGCGCGCGGGCGCCAGCCCTGATCCTGACACAGCAGGAGCAGGTCATCGGCCATCGCATCCAGACCCAGCCGCTGCATGCCGCCGGCCCGGGTCAGGCCCTGACCGGGCAGATCCGGCATGATCAGGCGCCATCCCGGCAGCTTTCGCGCCAGGCGGTGGAAGGAATGCGCCGAGGCTCCGGCGCCATGCAGGGCCAGCACATCGGGCCCCTGCCCGACAACCTGCACATGCCATTCATGCGGCCGGCAACGGATGATCCTGGAGGCTTCGCGCAGCGGCCAGGATTGCGGCACCGTCTGCACGGCTAGCGCCCCAGTGCTGCCGAAAGCGTGGTCGAAAGCCCCCGTGCATCGGCCCTTGGCAGCGCAATCAGCCTTGCGCCCATCGCCCCGGCAAGTGCGGCCAGTTGCGGCCTTGGCCGCAGCGCGGTGTCGATGATCAGGGATGGCAGGCCGGCGGCCGCGATGGCGCGGGCCAGCGTTGTCGCCTCTTCGGCGGCGCGGGCGCGATCGGCGCCGCCGTCAAGCGCGATGTTGCCCCGCCCGTCGGTCAGCAACGCCAGCGTCGCTGCCATGCCGCGGCGTCGGGCCTGTGCCGCGGTTTCAAGGGCACACCGCAGCGCCGCCGCCAAGGGCGTGCCGCCGCCGCCCGGCAAGCCGGCCAGCCGACGCTTGGCCTGAACCAGCGACCGGGTGGGCGGCAGCGCCAGCTCGGCCCCGATGCCCCGGAAGGTGACAAGCGCCACATGGTCGCGGGTCGCATAGGCCTCGGCCAGCATCAGCTCCACCGCGCCCTTGGCCTCGGCCAGCCGTGCCACGGCGGTCGAACCCGACGCATCGACCACAAAGACCAGCAGCCTGTCGGAACGGTCCTCGTGGCGCCGGATGCGGATGTCGGAGGGCAGCAGCAGCAGCCTTCCCCGCGGCGCATGCGGAAACAGCCGCGTCCGGACCCGCTGCCAGGGCGCGGCCTGCCGCAGCGTGGCAATCACATCGATGCGCGCGTCCGCACCCGGCTTACCGGCCCGCGCCGGCAGCGGCCGGCCGCGCCGGGCAGACTTGCGCCTTGCACCGGCACCGGACCGGGCCGAAGCGGAAGACCGGGCAAGCCGCGCGGCCTGAAGCCGGGCAATCAGCCCCGGCGGCAGGGCGGCGCGGGCGGCCTCGACAAGCAGATCATCGGGGATTTCCGTGTCCGACGTCCTGTCGCGGCCCTGGGTGTCCTGCGGCGGCGGAGTTTCGGGCTGCTCGGGTGGTGGCGCCTCGGGCTCGGGCAGGCGCAAGGCGCGATGCGCCAGCACCAGTTCCACCGCAACGCGCAGATCGGCCTCCTGCACGGCGTCGGCACCCCGCAGCGCGGCACTGGCCCGCGCGCAGGCAAGCGCCAGCAACGGGGCGCGCAGGCTGCCGATACCCAGCTGCGCGGCAACCCGTGTCAGGCGATCCTGCGCCGCGGGGTCGGAACGCAGATGTGCCAGCCGCGCCCGCGCGGCGGCTATCGCTGCGCCGGGCAGGACAATGGCGGCGGTATCCGCCATGGCCAGCCCGTCGAGGTCAAGAAACAGGCCCAGCCGGTCGGCAAGCGCCGGCGGCAGACCCTGATCGTCATCGCAAGCCTCGTCGAGGGCCACAAGCGAAATGCCCGGCCGGGTATCCAGCACCTGCCCCAGCCTGACGGCCAGGGCCGGCGGGCAGCCTTCGGCCATGGTCAGCAACACCGGCCCGTCCCGCGACAGCAGCCCGGCATGCCGCACGGCCCGGCCTTCGGCCAGGGTCCGCGACAGGTCAAGCCCGCCGTCCAGCGCTTCGGCCCCCATGAACGGATGCAGCCTGCGCGGGCACAGCGGCGCCAGCCCGGCCTGCACCCTGTCCCGCGCCGGGCCGACCCGCCCCCGCAGCCAGACCCCGCGCAGACCGGCAGGATCGACGGCCAGAAGCGTCAGGGCCAGTTCGACGCGCGCCCATGGCGCCGGCGAAGGCTCACGCCGGGGCGGGGGCGTTGCAGGGGTTTCGTCGAAAGGGCTCAGGGCAGCACCTCGGCAAGCTGGCGGGCGACGCGGGCGGTGGTGCCGGCCTCGTCCAGCGGGTCGCGGCGCAGACGGTGGCGCAGGGCCATCGGCGCCGTCCGGCGGATATGGTCGCGCCCGACCTCGGCAGCACCCTCAAACGCGGCAAGCGCACGGGCGGCGCGCAAAAGCGTCAGCTCGCCCCGCAGCCCGTCCGAACCCAGCGCCAGGCAGACCGAGGCGCAATCATGCAGCACCAGATTGGATGTCGCCATCGCCGGCAGCGCCTTGCGGGCGGCCAGGATTGCCGTGCGCAGGTCGGCGTCCTGCGCCGTCCATTCGGCCATGAAGGCGGCGTTGTCGTTTTCATAGGCGTCGCGCCGGCGGATCACCTCGATCCGGGTTTCGATATCGCCGGGGCTTTTCACCTCGACCGAAAGACCGAAACGATCCAGAAGCTGCGGGCGCAGTTCGCCCTCTTCCGGGTTGCCCGAGCCGACAAGGACAAAGCGCGCCGGGTGGCGGATCGACAGCCCCTCGCGCTCGACGACATTCTCTCCGGACTGGGCCACATCCAGCAGCAGATCGACGATGTGATCTTCGAGCAGATTGACCTCGTCGATGTACAGATAGCCCCGGTTCGCGCGTGCCAGAAGCCCGGCCTCGAACGCCTTTTCGCCGCGCGTCAGCGCCCGTTCGATATCCAGCGCGCCGGTCACGCGGTCTTCGGTCACGCCAAGGGGCAGGTCCACCACCGGCGTTGGCCGCGCAATGATCGTGGTGTCGGTTACATGCGCCCATTCCGGGCAATCCCCGGGGCGTTCGGAATTCACCGGACAGCCCCTGACGGCCTCGATGGGCGGCAGAAGTGCTGCAAGCGCCCGCACCGCGGTCGACTTGCCGGTGCCACGGTCGCCGAACACCAGCACCCCCCCGATCTTGGGATCGATGGCGGTAAGGACCATGGCGGTCTTCATCTCGTCCTGGCCGACAATGGCGGCAAAGGGAAAGGGTTTCATGCAGCCTCCTGATGCAGATGGCAACCGATCGGGTCATGCCCCTGCCAGCTTCCCGCCGTGCCGCGGATGCGGAAGCGGGCATAGAGTTCCTCGTTGAACCAGCCTTGCTCGCGCACGGCGCGAATGGCCTCGGCATGGGGACCACGGCGGGCGAATGCGGCCATGGAGCCGGCATCGGGCCAGACCGAAAAGGTCACCTGATGCAGCCACGGAACCTCGCCGATGCCGATCTTGAACAGCACATTCGGGTCCGAACCGATTCGGGCCGAAATATCCGGCGTCCGCCGCCAGAAACGCAGGGCATGGCGGGGTTTGATGGTGGCGCGCGTCATGGCGGCGATCAGCCCGTCAGGCCCCCCCGCCGGGTGGAAGGGGCGCACGGCTGACCAATGGCCGCGCACGGCATAGGGCTCCAGGAAAACGGTATAGCTTTCGTCGGCCCGGACCCGCCAGCGGCCGAATGGCGCCTGTTCGAGGCCGGCCTGCGCCGCATCCGCGCTGCGCCAGACACCGAGGATCGCCCAGACGCCCCAGTTCGGCCGCGGCGTGAAACCTTCGCCGGTGCCCGAGCCGCAGAGTTTCCAGAATTCCAGCCCCGGCAGCCGCCGCAACGGCACCCGCGCCGCGCCCATCTGGCCGAGCACCCACAGCCGGGCGAACGACCGGTCAAAACGAAACAGGCTGAGCGTGACGGTCTGCATCAGACGTCCCTGCGATTCCGGCGTGCATGCCCTTGCGGAATACTGTCACAACGCATGGACATGGTAAAGCAGAGAATGTAAATTCAGATTGACACATCGCCACATCCCTGACTTGATCGACGGCAAAACAAGGGAACCAGCAATGCGCGAATCAAGGCGTGCCGCACGCGCAGTCGTCATCGGTGCCGGCCTTGGGGGGCTGGCATCGGCGATGCGCCTGCAGTCCAAGGGCTATGCGGTCACGGTGATCGACCGGCTGGACCGCCCCGGCGGCCGGGGTTCTTCCATCACGCGGGGCGGGCACCGGTTTGACCTTGGCCCGACGATCGTCACGGTGCCGCAGGGGCTGCGCGCGTTGTGGGCGGCCTGCGGGCGCGACTTTGACCGCGACGTGACGCTGCACCCGATGGACCCCTATTACGAAATCCGCTGGCAGGACGGATCCACCTTTACCATGCGGGGCGACGACGCCGCCATGGAACGCGAGGTTGCGCGCCTGTCGCCCGGCGATCTGGAAGGCTACCGGAAATTCCTGAAGGATGCCGAGGCGCGCTACCGGTTCGGCTATGAGGATCTGGGCCGCCGCCCGATGAACCGGCTTCTCGATCTGATCAAGGTGCTGCCGAAATTCGCGTGGTTCCGGGCCGACCGTTCGGTGCATGCCCATGCAGCCCGGCGCTTTCGCGATCCGCGGCTGCGGTTTGCCTTTTCCTTCCATCCGCTGTTCATCGGCGGCGATCCGTTTCGCGTGACCTCGATGTACGCGCTGGTCAGTCACCTGGAAAAGGCATTCGGCGTTCACTATGCCATGGGGGGCGTTCAGGCCATTGCCCGGGCCATGGCGGGGGTAATTGCCGACCGGGGCGGGGTTCTGCGCCTGGGCGAGGAGGTGGACGAAATCGCCGTGACCGCGGGCCGCGCGGCCGGCGTGGTGCTGGCGGGCGGCGAACGGATCGCCGCCGATATCGTCGTCTCGAATGCCGATGCCGGCCACACCTATTCCCGCCTTCTGCGCCATCGGCCGCGCCGGCGCTGGACCGATGCGCGGCTGAAGCGCGCGCGCTGGTCCATGGGGTTGTTCGTGTGGTACTTCGGCACCCGCGGAACACGCCGCAAGTGGCGCGACGTGGGCCACCATACCATCGTTGTCGGGCCGCGGTACCGCGAACACATACGCGACATCTTCATCAGGGGTCGTCTGGCCGACGACATGAGCCTTTATGTGCACCGCCCCTCGGTCACCGACCCGTCGGTGGCGCCCGAGGGCGACGACACCTTCTATGTGCTCAGCCCGGTGCCGCACCTTGGGCACGCCAACGGTGTCGACTGGGCGGCCGAGGCCGAACCCTATCGCCGGAAGATGCTGGCGATGCTGGAAGAGCGGCTGCTGCCGGGCCTTTCCGGGCATGTCTGCGAAAGCCTTGTCTTCACGCCCGAAACCTTTCGCGACCGCTATCTTTCGCCGCTGGGTGCGGGGTTTTCGATCGAGCCGCGCATCCTGCAAAGCGCATGGTTCCGGCCGCACAATGTATCCGAGGAATTGCCCGGCCTCTATCTGGCCGGCGCAGGCACGCATCCCGGCGCGGGTGTGCCCGGCGTGATCGGCACGGCCGAGGTGCTGGCGCAGCTTGTGCCCGACGCCGCCCCGCACAGCGACGCGACCCCGCTACCGAGGATGGCCGCCGAATGACCGCCCGGGCCAGCAATCCGCAGGACGATATGGAAACCTGCCGCGCGGCGATCCGCACCGGTTCGCTTTCGTTTCATGCCGCATCACGGCTGCTGCCGGCGCGGGTGCGCGACCCGGCGCTGGTTCTCTATGCCTTCTGCAGGCTGGCCGATGACGCGGTGGACGAAGGCATCCGGCCGGCACAGGCGGTGCTGCACCTGCAGGAGCGGCTGGATCGTGCCTATGCCGGACGGCCCGTGGACGCAGCGATTGACCGCGCCTTTGCCCGACTGATCGAAACCCACGCGATGCCCCGCGCCCTGCCCGATGCGCTGCTCGAGGGCTTTTCATGGGATGCCGAGGGGCGACGCTTTGACACGCTTTCCGATGTCCTGGGCTATGCGGCGCGGGTGGCCGCCGCCGTGGGCGTGATGATGAGCGTGCTCATGGGCGTGCGCGACCGTCATCGCCTGGCCCGTGCCTGCGATCTGGGGCTGGCGATGCAGCTGACCAACATCGCGCGGGATCTGGGCGAAGACGCGCGGCGCGGGCGTATCTATCTGCCGCTCGACTGGCTGGACGAGGCCGGGATAGACCCGGCCGCCTTTGTCCGCGCGCCGGCGCCGGTTCCCGAAATCCGACGCCTTGCGTCACGGCTGCTGCGCGAGGCCGACAGGCTTTACCTGCGCGCCGAACCCGGCATCGCGGCGTTGCCGGTTGCCTGCCGGCCGGGCATCTTTGCCGCACGCCACATCTATGCCGGGATCGGCGGGGCGCTGCGGGCGCAGGGTTGCGACAGCATCACCCGAAGGGCGCGAACCGGAAAGGTGCAAAAGGTTGGCTGGATCGGCCTGTCCGTGCTTCGGGCCGGGCTCAGCACCGTGCAGCCACGCATGGCAACGATCTATGCCCGCCCCTGCCCCGAAGCCGCGTTTCTGGTCGATGCAGCCGCCGAAGGCCGTGCCGAATTCGAACGCTCGGATGCGCTGATCAACGCGCTGGCGCGCCTTCGGGCGCAAGACATGGCCCGGCGGTCGCCGCAGCCGGCGTTTGCGCGTCGCGGCGGCCTTACCTAGTGTTCCCAACCTGTCACCAGGTTCCGCCATGCGAGGCGAGGGGCAGATATGCGGGACGAAGCGGCCCTTGACCGGAGACGCAACACAGGGCGGCGCCAGACCGCCGGGTGGGCGCTGCACGGTGGATAGCCTGGCGGTTTATGGTGCAAGAACTTCCGACGGCGCCACGGCTTGCACGGTTGCAGGGCGCCCGCCCGATGGGGGCGGTCGGGCGCGGCCCGGCGGCGCTACGCGCCTTGATTCCGGGCCAGGAGTGCCAATAGCCAACCGTCGGCCATGGGCTCCGAGCGCTCAGTGGGTACCTTTCGTCAGGTGGTGAACAATAGCGGGGGGCGCGAGGGTTGCACCAGGGCCGGCGCGGCCCTACGACTTTGCATGGCGCTGTGATGCAAGGAGCCCACGCATGGACTGGATGCTGTTCCTGACCTTCCTGGCGGCCTGCGGCGCGGCGGGTGCGACGGGTTCGCTGTT
>SKWP01000137.1 GCA_007128865.1 Paracoccaceae bacterium | reverse complement strand
TGTCCAACGCCGAGGTGCTGGTGCGCGAATGGTGCTATGGCCCCGACGACGTGCTGCTGCACATGCTGCCGATCTTTCATACCCACGGGCTTTTCGTGGCCAGCAACGTGCTGCTGCTGTCGGGTGGGGCGATGATCTTCATGCCCGGCTTCGATATCGATGCGCTGTTTGCGCATCTGCCGGCGGCGACATCGCTGATGGGGGTGCCGACCTTCTACACCCGGATGCTGTCCGATCCCCGCCTGACCCGCGACGCGGTGGCCCATATGCGGCTATTTGTTTCGGGCTCGGCGCCGCTGCTGGCCGAAACCCATGACGCATTCGCCGCCCGCACCGGGCATCGCATCCTCGAACGCTACGGCATGACCGAAACCAACATGATCACCTCCAATCCCTATGCGGGGGAACGGCGTGCCGGCACCGTCGGGCCGCCGCTGCCGGGCGTCGAGGTCCGCATCACCGATCCGGAAACCGGCGAAAGCCTGCCACAGGGCCAGACCGGCCGGGTCGAGGTGCGCGGGCCCAATGTGTTCGGCGGTTACTGGCGCATGCCCGAGAAGACCGCCGAGGACATGCGCGCCGACGGCTTCTTCATCACCGGCGATCTGGGCCGGTTCGAGCCCGACGGCTATCTGGCGCTGGTTGGCCGGCAGAAGGATCTGGTGATCACCGGCGGGTTCAATGTTTATCCCAAGGAGGTGGAGGAGGTGCTCGACAGCCAGCCCGGCGTGCTGGAATCGGCTGTTGTGGGCGTGCCGCATCCCGATCTTGGCGAGGCGGTTCTGGGGGTCGTGGTGCCCGAACCCGGCGAGACCCCCGATCTTGCCGCCATCGCTGCCGCGCTTGGCCAGAGCCTTGCACGCTTCAAGCAGCCCAGGGCGCTGGAAATCCTCGATGCGTTGCCGCGCAACACCATGGGCAAGGTCCAGAAAACCGAGCTGCGCGCCCGTTTTTCCGGGCGTTTCACGGCCTGATCCGGGTTCGGCGGCCGGCCGCTGCCGGCCGCTGCCGTCATGCCGTCGCGGTGCGGTCGGGCATGGCCCCGACATGGTCGCGGGCGACCGACAGGGTTTTCAGGATGACATGAACGCTGTCGCCGTTGCGCAGGCCCATCTGTTCGGCCGCGCGGCGCGTGATGCGGGCGACGATCTCCTGTCCGGCCACCGCGACATGAACCATGACCCCGGGGCCGGGGCCGGGCAACATGCGTGCGACGGTTCCGGCCAGGATGGTCTGCGCCGAAAGCCCTTCGGGCCGGCCGCGCGCAAGGATCACGTCATTGGCCATGATCTGGACCCGGATCACGCTGCCGGGCGGATCGGGGATTTCCGGCAGCCACAATCGGCCGGCGGGGTTGGCAAGCTCGGTCAGCCCGTCGTCGTGATGCGCCACAACAGTCGCCGTCAGCACCGATGACGCGCCGCGCGCGCCCATCGCCCCGGCATCGCCCAGCACCTGCCCGGGCGGTCCCACCGCCGCGACCTTGCCGTTGCGCAACGCGACGACGGTGGTTGCCAGCCGAGCGACTTCGGCCGAAGCATGGCTGACATACAGGATCGGCACCGACACCTCGTCGCGCAGCCGCTCGAAATAGGGCAGGATCTCGGCCTTGCGCGCCTCGTCGAGGGCCGCGAGCGGTTCATCGGCCAGGATCAGCCTGGGCCCGGCCAGCAGCGCCCGGCCGATGGCAACGCGGCTTTTTTCGCCACCCGAGAGCGCGCCGGGCCGCCGCCCCAGCAGATGGCCGATGCCGAGCATCTCCACCACCCGATCAAAGCTTTCGCCGCGGGCGTCGCGGGGGGCGAACCAGCGGCCGTAGGCGAGGTTCTGGCGCACCGTCATGTGCGGAAACAGCCGCCCCTCCTGAAAGATGTAGCCCAGCCTGCGGCGGTGCGGCGGCAGCCAGCGCCGCGCGGCCGTGTCCATCAGCACCCAGTCGCCCGCCGCGATCCGGCCGGCGTCGGGGCGCAGCAGCCCTGCCACCGCGTTGACCAGCGTGGTCTTGCCCGAACCCGACGGGCCGAACAGCACCGTCACCCCCGGCGGGGTGGTGACATCGACATCCAGCGCGAACCCCTCGAACCGGTGCCGGACCTGCAGCGTCAACGTCATCGCCCCCCCACCACCCGCGCCACCCGGCGGGCGACGAATTCCGACAGCAGCAGCGCCCCGAGCGCGATGACGATGGCCACAACGGCAAGCCGTGCGGCGGCATCCTGGCCGCCGGGAACCTGCAGGAAGGCATAGATCGCCAGCGGCATGGTCTGGGTCTGGCCGGGGATGTTGGAAACGAAGGTGATCGTGGCGCCGAACTCGCCGATGGCCTTGGCAAAGGCCAGGATTGCGCCGGCAATGATGCCGGGCAGGATCAGGGGCAGCGTCACGGTCAGAAACACCCAGGGGCGCGAGGCACCCAGCGTGCCGGCGGCGGCCTCAAGCTTCGGGTCCACGGCCTCGATCGCCAGCCGGATGGCCCGCACCATCAGCGGAAAGGCCATGACGCCGGCCGCGACGGCGGCGCCGGTCCAGCGAAAGGCGACGACGATGCCGAACCACGCCTCCAGCCACTGCCCGACAGGGCCCCGGCGCCCCAGTGCCAGCAGCAGCAGATAGCCCGTCACCACCGGCGGCAGGATCAGCGGAAGATGCACCAGTCCGTTCAGCAGTTGCTTGCCCGGAAACTCCCACCGGGCCAGGACATAGGCGACGACGATGCCGAAGGGCAGGCTGACCAGCGTGGCCCACAGCGCAACCCTTGCCGACAGCCGCACCGCCTCCCATTCCGCCGGCCCGAGCCAGCCTGCCAGCCCTTCCCACATCAGTCGCGCAGCGCAAAGCCGTGCGCGGCCCAGATGGCACGGGCCGGGGCAGAGCCGAGATAGTCGAGGAAGGCGCCGGCGACCGGGCTGGTGGATTGTGCGGTGATTGCCCCGGGCAGGATGATCGGCGGGTGACTGCCCGCCGGGAAGGTTCCGATGACGGTGACATTGTCCTCGACTGCTGCATCGGTGGCATAGACGATGCCCAGCGGCGCCTCGCCCATCGCCACGAAGGCCAGAGCCGAGCGCACGCTGTAGGACTGCACCACATGCGGCGCCACATCGTCCCATAGCCCCAGCGCGCCCAGCGCCGCCCTGCCATAGACACCGGCTGGCACCGCCTCGACCAGCGCCATCGAAAGCCGCCCGCCATCCAGCATGCCCACCAGATCGAGGCTTGCATCGATGCGCACCGGTGCCGCATCCCGGCCATGGGCGATCAGTACAAGCGTGTTGCCCAGCAGATCGCGGCGGGTACCGTCGCGCAGGCCGCCTGTGGCCTCGACCGCGTCCATCCAGTCGACGCTGGCCGAGATGAAGATGTCGGCCGGCGCGCCCTCCTGAATCTGCCAGGCCAATGTCGATGAGCCGGCATAGGACAGGGTCGCGACATGCCCGGTTTCGGCCTGCCAGGCCTCGGCCACGGCGTTCAGCGCGTTGGTCAGGCTTGCCGCGGCAAAGACCACGACCCCTTCGGCGGTGGCGCGGGCGGGCGTGGCAACCAGCGCGAGCGCCGGCAGGCTGGCCAGAAGCATGCGGCGGGCAAGTGACAGGGACATGCGGGCTTCCAGTGATGTGTTTCAGGAAACATATCGCAGGAAAGCCGCATTCCGGACAAGCCTTATTTTTTCGGGGAAATATCGCTCAGCCGGGATTGCAGCGCGGCCAGCTGGTCGGCACCGGCGATGGCAGCCCTGTCCTCGAATGCACGATAAAGGGCAAGGATCTCGCGTCCGGTCTGGGTCAGCACCGCGCCCCCGCCGCCCGGACCGCCGCGGGTGCTTTCGATCACCGGTTGCCGGAACATGCCGTTCAGCCTGCCGACGATCTCCCACGCGCGCTTGTAGCTCATGCCCATCTCGCGGCCGGCTGCGGCGATGGAGCCGCAACGGTCGATCCGTTCCAGCAGCTCGGCCTTGCCCGGCCCCATCATCTCGGCATCGCCAAAGACGATGCGGATGCGCAGGCGCGGATCGCGTGGATAGGGTTCCATGCCGACAGGATTGACGGATTCCACTGTGTCCATCAAGCCTGCGTGCGCGACCGTGCGCGCCGGCCGAAACCCGCCCGACGGACGGGCTTTGGAGCCGGCATCACCCCCGCGCAGTAACCGCCCTGCGGTTGAGCCCGAGCAGCACGAGGATAACGGCGGCGCCCAGGGCTTCGGCTTCGATTGTCGGCCAGAAGACTGCGGCGATGGCGGGCAACAGCGCCAGCCGCTTCCAGACCGGCAGCGGTGCCCACAGGAAGCCCTCTAGCACCGCGGCAAAGGCAACCAGCGCGATGATCGCGATGAAGCCCGTCCAGATGACCAGCGGCAGCGGGCCACCAAGGATGATCGCCTCGTTATAGACCATGAACAGCGGGATCAGATACAGGCCCTTGGCGTATTTCCACGCCTGCAGGCTGGTTTCCATCGGTTTTGACCCGGCGATCGCGGCACCGGCAAAGCCCGCAAGCGCGACCGGTGGTGTGACATTGCTGTCCTGCGAATACCAGAACACCACCAGATGCGCGATCAGCAGCGGCACGCCGAATTCGTTGCTCAGCGCTGGCCCGACAAGGATGATCAGCACGATATAGGCGGCCGTCACCGGCAGGCCCATGCCGAGGATCAGGCTTGCGATGATCACAAGCAGCAGCGCCAGAAGCAGGTTGCCGCCCGAAAAGGCGAGCATCATGGCCGAGAATTTCAGCCCCAGCCCGGTCAGCCCGACCACGCCCACGATGATGCCCGCCACCGCACAGGCCACCGACACCGCCACCGCATTGCGCGCACCCAGTTCCAGCGCCTGCAGGGTCAGGACCACGCCGCGCAGGCACAGCGCCCACAGGCCCGCGAGTGTCGGGCCGTTGGCGGCCCAGTTCCACAGGGCACGCGCCGCGGCCGAGGCAAAGATCGCCATAACCGCATAGAATCCGACCCGCATCGGCGAATAGCCGGCGATCAGCAGGTAGACAAGCAGCCCGAGCGGCAGCAGGAAATGCCATCCCTCTGCCAGCACGGTCCGCACCCGCGGCAGGTCGGCGGCTGCCATCCCCTGCATTCCCGCCTTTACCGCGGCGATATGCACCAGCAGATACACGGCGCCGAAGTACAGCAGCGCCGGGAAGATCGAGACCATGACGATCTCGATATACGGGGTGCGGGTGAATTCGCTCATCAGGAAGGCGCCGGCGCCCATCAGCGGCGGCATGATCTGTCCGCCGGTCGATGCCGCGGCCTCGATCCCGCCTGCCTGGGCAGGGCGGTAGCCGAGCCGTTTCATCAGCGGGATGGTGAATGCCCCTGTGGTGACCACATTGGCAATCGCCGAGCCCGAGATCGAGCCCATGCCGGCCGAGGCGACGATGGCGGCCTTGGCCGGCCCGCCGCGCTGGCGGCCGGTGGTGGCATAGGCGAGATCGATGAAGAACTTGCCTGCGCCGGTCACTTCGAGCACCGCGCCGAACAGCACGAAAACGAAGATGAAGGTTGCCGCAACGCCCAGCGGCAGGCCGAAGATGCCTTCGGCGCCCAGCGTGAGCTGGCTCGATACCCGGTCCAGCGAATAGCCGCGATGGCCAAGGATGCCCGGCATCCAGTCGGCCAGCCACGGCAGTTCGCCGCGCCGGCCGGCAAAGGCGTACAGGATGAAGACCGCCGCGATGACCGTCAGGCCCATTCCGACCGCGCGGCGGGCGGCTTCCAGCACCAGGATCACGGTGATGATGCCGACGGTCACATCAATGGGCCGCGGGAATATCGATGCGGCGATCACATCGATGTTGGCCGGCACCCAGTAACCGACCAGTATACCGCCGGCGATCAGCGGCGCATCGATCATCCAGCCCAGAATGCCGCGCCGCCGGCTGCGGCCGAACACCGGATAGATCAGGAAACACAGAACAAGGATGAAGCCCAGATGAATCGGCCGCTGAAAGAACAGGCCCAGCGGCTGGACCCCTGCGGCATAAAGCTGAAACAGCGACAGCGCGATGCCGACGACCGCGATCAGGTGAAGGACAAAGGGATGCTCGCGGCCGGCAGTGCTGGTTTCGGTCATCGGGCGGGCTCCGGCGACAGGGCTATCCTGACGCGACGGTTCGCGGCCAGGGCGGTAAGGTTGATTTCGGTTTCAGCGGTACGGATGCGGTGGTTCACCGATGCATCGCCGGGCCGCAGCAGATAGGCGTTGCCGGGCACGGCCTCGTCTATATCCTCGATCCAGTATCCCCCTTGCCCGTCGGAAACCTGGGTGCCGCGGCCGGGGATATGGTCCAGGCCGGCTGCAAAATCGGGCAGGTGGGACCGTACCAGAACCATGCGGCCATCGATGTTGCGATACTGGTCCTCGACAGCAAATCCGCGGACCGAGTGGTTCCAGAGAACGCTCCAGCCGCTGCCTTCCGGAACTGCAACGACCGCCAGCACGGCGCCGGTTTCGGCGCTGCTGACGGTCAGTTGCCCGGCGGGGGCGGGGGCTGCAGGCAGGCCCGCTCCGATCCCGAGGACAAGGGCGGCACAAAGCCGCCCCGCCTTGGCCCGGTTCACGGACGCAGATGATCCGGAACGGTTACGCCGATTTCCTCGAAATAGCGGATCGCGCCGGGATGCAGCGGCACCGGCGTGGCACCCAGCGTGAATTCGACCGTGGTTTCGTTCGCGGCCGGGTGAACCGCCTGCAGGTCGGCGATGTTGTCGAACATTGCCTTGACGATGGCATAGGCCAGATCGTCGTCCATCTCTGACGAAACGACCAGCACATTGGGGATGCCGAGCGACGGCACGTCTTCGGGCACACCTTCGTAGATGCCACCGGCAAGGTTGGTGCGTGCAAAGGTTGCATCGACGGATTGAGCGGCTGCGATCTCTTCATCGGTCAGCGCGATCATGCGGATGGACCGCGTGGTTGCGAGGTTGAGGATCGACGAGGTCGGGGCGCCGACGCTCCAGAATCCGACATCGATATCGCCGTTGGCCAGCGCGTCGGCGGTTTCGTTGAAGTTCAGGCGCTGTTCGGAGATGTCGTCATAGGTGATGCCGTTGGCTTCGAGAATCGCTGCGGCGTTCACTTCGGTGCCCGACCCCGGCGCGCCGACGGAAACCCGGCGGCCGCGCAGATCCGACAGGGAATTCACGCCGCTGTCGGCAAGGGTCACGATCTGGACCATGTTGGCATACATCGATGCCAGCCCGCGGACCATCGGCAGCTGCTGACCCTCGAAACGGCCGGTGCCGGTGTAGGCCTGAAGCACCGTATCGGCCAGCGCCAGCGCCAGATCGGCATCGCCGGTGGCGATCAGGCCCATGTTTGCGACCGATGCGCCGGTCACCTCGACGGTGGCCGAATAGCCGTCGACCTTGTTGTTGATGATTTCGGCCAGGCCACCGCCCATCGGATAATAGACGCCGCCGGTTCCGCCGGTGGCGATCGACAGTTCGGTCTGGGCCAGGGCCGGTGTTGCGGCCAGTGCAATGACCGCGGCAAGTATGGTGGAGTGTTTCATGGTGTTTTGGCCTCCCTTGGTTATGAGCATGGTTAGACCATCTCGTTCATGGCTCGACAAGGGGTATGGGCGCGCCGCGGCAAAGCGCCCATGTCGGCGTGAAGTGAAACGCCCCGCGCTGGGCGGGGCGTTCCTGTCGATCTGTGGGGAGGTGGCCGGAGCCGGGATCAGCCGCCGCGGCGGATGCGGCGGACCAGACCCTCAAGGTCGTCCCACGGTTCACGCTCGGTAAAGCGATCCCGCAGGAATGCCAGAAGCGCGACCATGTCGCTGTCGACGGGGATCTCCGCGTCGCGGGCGTCCATTGACTTGCCCGAAGCGCCGTAGGGCGCGCGAATGCCCTGGGTGACCACCAGCAGCGTGTTCGAGGCCGTCGGCATGTTGAGCGCGGTGCTCAGCCCCAGCGGCACGGTTGCCCGCGCGGCTTCGTGGCAGCGCACACACTGGGCTTCGAAAACCTCGGCACCGCGGCGCAGGACCGGATCGGTGGGCAATGCCGGCGCGTCGGGCGAGCCCCATTCGACACGGTCGGCAAATTCGACCGCTGCCTGCCGGATGGCCTCGAATTCCTCGTCCGGCAGCTCGCCGCCCATCAGCTCCATCACATAGGCCGAAATCGCAAAGGCATAATCCTCGGACAGATCGAAAAGTCCGTTGACCACGACCTGCATCGGGCCGGCGGCGACGCCGTGATCCTCTTCCCAGCCGTCAAGCATGTAGTCGACCAGCGAAAACAGCGTCCACGGGATGGGCGCAAGCACCTCCGTGTTGATCGGCGGCGCATACCAGTCGCCGCTGAAGCCGCCGCCATAGGCTGCTGCTCCGGTCCGTTCACCGCCGAACATGTCGCGCGGGGAATGGCAGGTGCCGCAATGCGCCAGCCCTTCGACAAGATAGGCGCCGAGGTTCCATTCCTCGTCCCGCGTCGGATCGGGCTCGAACCGCCTGTTGTCGAGATACAGGAACTTCCAGCCTTCCAGAAGCTGCCGGACGTTGAAGGGGAACGGCAGCTTATGGCTGGGCGGTACGTTGTCGGACGGCGCCACCGAAGCCATGATATAGGCATAGAGCGCAGAGATGTCCTCATCCCGTACCTTGGTGAACCGGTCATAGGGAAACGCGGGATAGAGATGGCGGCCGTGCCGGTCCAGACCTTCCTGCATCGCCCTGCGGAAGGCCTCTTCCGACCAG
>SKWP01000100.1 GCA_007128865.1 Paracoccaceae bacterium | reverse complement strand
GGTCAGACCGTGGGTTCGATCCGGCTTATGGCGATATCCTCGTCACCGAGGATTTCGGAACGCGTGTACTGGCCGCTGGCGACCGCGAGCGAAAACGCCAGCAGCCGTTCGCCGGCCTGTTCCAGCGTTTCGCCGGTCAGCATGGCCGAGACATCCACATCGACGTTGTCGGCCAGCCGCGAAGCGGTGCGCGGGTTGCCGGTGACCTTGACGGTGGGCGCAACCAGATTGCCCATGATGTTCATCTGGCCGGTGGAGAACAGGATCATCTGTGCGCCGCCCGCCGCAAGCCCGGTCATCGATTCGGCAGCCGGGGCAGCCGTGTCCATCAGGTAGAGCCCCTTGCCGTCGGCCTTGACGGCATAGTCGAGCACATCCCTTACTTCGGTCGTACCGCCCTTGATGATCGCGCCGAGGGATTTTTCCTCGATCGTCGTGATCCCGCCGCGAATGTTGTCGGGCACCGGATTGGCACCACGAATATCCACCCCCCGCGAAATGGCGCTGTCCTCGATCTGGCGCACCGCCGCCCAGATCCTTTCGCTGACCGCGTCGCTGCTGGAGCGCTTGGCCAGTATCTGTTCGGCCCCCATCCATTCCGAGGTCTCGGACAGATATACCGTGCCGCCGGCGTCAACGACCCGGTCGGCCACATAGCCAAGGGCAGGGTTTGCGGCCAGACCCGACGTGGTGTCGGTGCCGCCGCATTCGACGCCTAGAACCAGTTCGGACATCGGCACGAATTCGGGCCGCTGGGCGCTGGCAGCGGACACCAGCGGGATAAGCTTGCGCAGGCCGGCGGCCATCGCCTCGACCGTGCCGCCGATATCCTGAACCGAAAACTGTTCGACAGGCTTGCCAGATTCCGCGATGGCAGCGGCGACCTTTTCGGCCGAAACCTTTTCAAGGCTGATCACCAGCACCGACGCGATGTTGGGGTTGCGGGCCAGACCCGCCTGTGCACGCCGGAACATGACATCGTCGGCACCAAACTGGCCGCGGCCATACCAGACCGGAATCGGCAAGGTGCCCTTGACCATATGGCCCAGGTTCTTGACGATCCCGTTGACGTTGTCCATCACCGCCAGGATTGCCACGTAGTTGCGGATGCCAACCGATCCGTCGGGGCGACGATAGCCCCAGAAACCTGCCTTTTCCATCACGCTGCCCCCTTGTCGCCACGTCCGCGCTGGCTGTCGACGTTGTGCACATGCACGCAAGCGCCTTCGGCGATGTCGCCCAGCGCAAGCCCGATCGATTCGCCATATTTCAGGATCACATCGCCATTCGCCAACGGCCGAAGCGCGACCTTGTGGCCAAAGGGGATGTCTTCCACGGTGACGACGCTGCGCCCGGCGGCCTGCACGGTTTCGCCCTGCCTTATGTCGGCTATGGCCGTGGCCACATTGTCGCGTTCGTCAAGGATGATCGCATTCGCCACCGAATTCCTCCTGTATTCTGGGGCCAATTCGCCCGGTGACAACGGCCAGGGGCGCGCCTTGCACCGCACGTCCGACCTGATTACCAAAGAGTCGTTGCCTTCGCAACTTCAATGGCTGTAAAAGCCGGGCAAGTCACCTGCGGCGGGGGAGGGCCGATGTCGACGCGTACCGCGGCATTCATTGTCTTGACGCTACTGATACTCGTTGGTGCGGGTTATCTGTATCAGACCTATCTGCTGTCGGGCCGTCTGCCGGCCGGGCAGTATGGACCGGTGCGCTTCCCCTTCGCGCTGGGTGCAATTCTGATCGTGCTTTGTCTGGTCGAACTGGTGCGCGAGCTGCGCCGTCAGCCCGCGGCGGCGGAGTCCGGCGAACCGGAGGAACGGCTCGAGATCGCCAACGTCGGCAAGCTGGTGATGACGGTGGTTCTGACCGGGCTCTACTTCTATCTCTGGCAGCGTTTCGGGATGTTCTACCTGTTTACCGGGGGCTTCGTGTTGTCGCTGCTGCTGGTCTATCGCGGCTATGGCGGCCCGGGCGCGGTGGCGGCACTGGCAGGCTTCGCCGCTGTCTTCGTGCTGGTGATCTACCTGGTATTCCAGCTTGCCTTCGGCATTCGTCTGACCTGACCGCGCAAGGATCGTCCAGGCCATGTTCGACTTTCTGTTCACCGACTTCGCCAGCGTGCTGACCATCGGCAGTCTTGGGGCCATCCTGTTCGGCACGCTGGCCGGGCTGATCATCGGTGCGCTTCCGGGACTTGGCGCAACCATTGCCATCGTGCTTCTGCTGCCGCTGACCTATACCATGTCGCCGCTTGCATCGGTTCTGATGCTGATCGCGGCCTATCAGGGCGCGGAATACGGCGGATCGATCTCATCGATCATCCTTGGCATACCCGGAACGCCGGCAGCGGTTGCAACGGCCATCGACGGCAACGCCATGGCCCGGCAGGACATGGCCGGCAAGGCGCTGGGCTATTCGCTGGCGGCATCGACTGTCGGCGGCATCTTCGGCGGAATCGTGCTGATCTTCATCGCGGTGCCTCTGGCGCGATTGGCGGTGCGGTTCTCGGACCCCGAATTCTTTCTCATAGGCGTCGGCGGTCTCATCGCGGTTGCAGCGCTGAGTTCGCGAAACGCGGTGCGCAGTGCGATATCGGTGGTTCTGGGTCTGATGCTCGGCACCGTCGGGATGGACAGCTTCACCGGGGCGCAGCGTTTCACCTTCGGCCGCCTCGAACTGCTGGAAGGCATCGGCATGATCGCGCTGATGACAGGGCTCTTTGCCTTCTCCGAACTCTACAACATCGTGTCCCGCGAACTTGACAAGCGCTTTTCCTCGGGCAGCAAGAAACTGAGCACCGGCCTGACACTGGCCGAATTCCGCTCGGTCTTCCGGACCGTGATCCGTGGCGCCGGCATCGGCTCGATCGTCGGGGTCTTTCCCGGCATGGGCGCCGGCCCGGCTTCGTGGTTCTCCTACATCCAGGCGAAGAAGACGAGCCGTTCGCCCGAGACCTTCGGCAAGGGCAACCCCGAGGGTATCGCCGCGCCGGAATCGGCCAACAACGCCACGGTGGGCGGTTCGCTGGTGCCGCTGCTGGCGCTGGGCATTCCGGGATCGCCGGCCACCGCCATTATCCTTGGCGCCTTCATCATCCACGGCATCCAGCCGGGGCCGAACCTGTTTGCGGCCAGCCCGGAGCTTGTCACCGGTGTCTTTGTCGGCTTTCTGGTCGCCACGGTGATGATGTATCTTGCCGGCCGTCTGGTGACGAACCTGTTTGCGCGGGCGCTGACCGTTCCCAACAGCTTTCTGGTGCCGGTGGTGCTGACGCTGGCGATCGTTGGCATCTATGCCTCGCAGGGCCTGCATTTCAGCCTGTGGCTTGCCCTGGTGGTCGGGGTGGTTGCCTTCTTCCTGCAGAAGCTCGACTTTTCGCTGCCTTCCTTCATCCTGGCGTTCATCCTCGGGCCTATCATCGAGCGCAGCCTGCGCCGTTCGCTGCTGCTTTCGGACGGCAGCCCGATGATCTTTGTCGAACGCCCCTATGCACTGGCCATCCTGGCACTGATCGTGCTGTTTGTCGTCGCAGCCCTGGTCAGCAACTATCGCCGGAGCAAGGCAGCGCAGGCGGGCTGACGCCTTTGCCGGCCATATCCATGACCGGCCAACATGGAGATCCTGATCATGAACGAACCAGCCCCGAGCCTGCCGCGCCGCCGGATGAAGATCACCAAGGTCGAGCCCATCAGCCTGTTCGTGCCGATCGAGGACGAGATCGACGCGCCCGTGGCCGTACCGCATGCCGCAGACCTGACCGATGTAATCTTCAGCGGCTATCGCGCCACGCTGGTCCGGATCGAGACCGATATCGGTCTTTGCGGTGTCGGCGAGTGCATGGTGCGCCTGGCCCCGACAGCGACCCGCGCCGTGATCGAGGATATTGCCAGCCTGCTGATCGGCCGCGACCCGCTGGACCGCGAAGCGATCTGGGAACTGCTGTTCGGGGTGATGATGAACCGCGGCCACAACCGCGGTTTCTTTGTCGAGGCGATCAGCGGGATCGATATCGCGCTGTGGGATCTGGCCGGCCGGTTTCTGGACCTTCCCCTTTATACCTTGCTGGGCGGCCGGCATCACGAACGGCTCGATGCCTATGCATCATCGCTGCGCTTCCGGGCGCTGGATGAAGTCACTGCGCAGGCGCGGGGCTTTCGCGATGCCGGCTTCAAGGCCATGAAGATAAAGATCGGCCGGAACCTGACCGAGCCACAGCTGGACATTGAATTCGTCAAGGCCATCCGCGAGGCCGTTGGCGATGGTGTCCGGCTGATGGTCGATGCCAACTGCGCCTACAGCGAAGACGTCGCCACCGCGCTTCATGTGGGACGCGCAATGCAGGAGATGGGCATCTTCTGGTTCGAGGAGCCGATCGCGCCGAACGATATAGACGGCTATGTGCACCTTGCCGACAATCTCGACATTCGCATTGCCGCCGGCGAGGCGGATTTCATGTCCTTCGGCGCGCGGGACTTCCTGCGCCGCCGTGCAATCGATGTGATCCAGCCCAACATCTCGCGTGCCGGCGGCATCACCGAGGCGCGGCGAATCGGGGCCATGTCGCGGGCGTTCCACATTCCCTATGCCCCGCACACCGGAAGCTGTTCGGCGGTGTGCCTTGCCGCTACCCTGCAGTTTGCGGTGTCGCTGCCGAACTTCCTGACCTTCGAGTTCATGCAGAGCGACTGGTCCAAGTCCCAGCCCAACCCGTTGCGCCACGATCTGCTGATCGAGCCGGTGGAAAAGCTTGTGGACGGCTACATGGAAGTTCCCGAACGTCCGGGCATCGGCGTTGATCTGAACATGGATGTGGTCGACCGTTATCGCGTTGCCTGACCCGGGCGCGGCCGGCTCCGGCCATCCCCGTATCGCCCCTTGATCGCCATCGGTCCGCGGCCTGTCACCGGGCCGGAGCCGCAAGACGGTCGCATTGACATTCGCCGGAACACCGCCACATGGTGCCCGACCGGAAAGCCGCCGGACGCCCGATACCGGCTTTCCGGGCCGCCAGTGTATTGAAACAAGAGGTTGCGCATGCCCGTGGTTGTCGTTGAATCTCCGGCCAAGGCACGGACGATCAACAAGTATCTGGGTTCTGACTATACTGTGCTGGCCTCTTACGGGCATGTTCGCGACCTGCCGCCCAAGGATGGTTCGGTCGATCCCGAGAACGGGTTCGAGATGACGTGGGAAGTCGCCTCGGACAGCCGCAAGCACCTTCGCGCCATCGCCGATGCGCTCAAGTCGGATGATGCGCTGATCCTCGCCACCGACCCCGACCGCGAGGGTGAGGCGATTTCCTGGCATCTGACCGAAGCGCTGCGCAAATCCCGCGCGCTGAAAAAGACGACCCCGGTTCAGCGGGTGGTCTTCAACGCCATCACCCGCTCGGCGGTGACCGAGGCGATGAAAAAGCCCCGCGACGTGGACATGGAACTTGTGCGCGCCTATCTCGCGCGGCGGGCTCTGGATTATCTTGTCGGCTTCAACCTGTCGCCGGTGCTGTGGCGCAAGCTGCCCGGTGCGCGGTCTGCCGGACGGGTGCAATCGGTCTGCCTGCGGCTGATTGTCGAACGCGAGATGGAAATCGAGGCGTTTCGCGCCCAGGAATACTGGACGGTGACCGCACTGCTGCGCACCCCGCGCGGGCAGGAATTCGAGGCGCGCCTTGTCAGCCTTGCCGGCGAACGGCTGGACAAGTTCGCGCTCAAGGACAGCACGGCGGCGGAAATGGCGGTTCAGGCGGTCAGCAGCCGCGCGCTTTCGGTGCGGTCTGTCGAGGCGAAGCCAGCAAGCCGCAATCCCTCGGCCCCCTTCATGACCTCGACGCTCCAGCAGGAGGCGAGCAGGAAATTCGGCATGGGTGCGCGGCAGTGCATGAACGCCGCCCAGCGGCTCTATGAAGCCGGGCACATCACCTACATGCGGACCGATGGCATCGACATGGCGCCCGAGGCTGTCATGGCCACCCGCGACGAGATCAAGTCCCGCTTCGGGCCGGAATACGTGCCCGGTTCGCCGCGGATGTACAAGAACAAGGCCAAGAACGCCCAGGAAGCGCATGAATGCATCCGGCCGACCGACATTTCGGTGGCGCCGGAAAAGCTGAAGCTTACGGATGCCGATCAGCGCAAGCTCTATGAACTGATCTGGAAGCGGACCATTGCCTGCCAGATGGAGGCTGCGCGGCTCGAACGCACCACGGTGGAGATTGCCAGCGGCGACGGCCAGGTGGGGCTGCGGGCCACCGGGCAGGTGGTGCTGTTCGACGGCTTCCTGCGCGTCTACGAGGAAGGCCGCGACGACGACGAGGGCGAAGACGGCCGCCGCCTGCCGCAGATGGCCGAGGGCGATGCGCTGGACCGCCGATCCGTCACACCCGAACAGCATTTCACCCAGCCGCCGCCGCGCTACACGGAGGCGACGCTGGTCAAGAAGATGGAAGAAATCGGTATCGGCCGGCCTTCCACCTATGCCTCGATCGTGTCCACGATCCAGGAGCGCGGCTATGTCCGAAAAGACCGGAACCGGCTGATTCCCGAAGACAAGGGGCGGCTGGTGACGATCTTTCTGATCAACTACTTCCGCCGTTATGTCGGCTACGACTTTACCGCCCAGCTGGAGGCGCAGCTCGACGATATCTCGGCCGGGGAACAGGACTGGAAACAGGTGCTGGACCGGTTCTGGCGGGATTTTCGCGCCGCGCTGGACGAAACCTCGGAACTCAGGATCACCGAGGTACTCGAACAGATCGACGAGGTTCTGGCGCCGCATCTCTACCCGGCGCGCGAAGACGGTGGCGACCCGCGCCTGTGTCCGTCCTGCAATGCGGGGCGGCTTTCGCTGCGCACGGCACGGTCGGGCGGGGCGTTCATCGGCTGCTCCAACTATCCGGATTGCCGCTATACCCGCCCGCTGTCGGCGCCCGATGGCGAGGCCGCCGATCTGGCGGGCGACGGCCGGCTGCTGGGGCATGACGACGGCGATCCTATCACCCTGCGCACCGGCCGGTTCGGCCCCTATGTGCAGCGCGGCGAGGTGGGCGAGGAAACCCCAAAGCCCCCGCGTGCAAGCCTGCCGAAAGGGTGGTCTGCCGATGAAATGACGCTGGAACGGGCGTTGATGCTGCTGTCTCTCCCGCGCGAGATCGGCCGCCACCCCGAAGACGGCGAAGCGGTCGAGGCCGGCATCGGCCGGTACGGCCCTTATGTGCGCCATGGCAAGGTCTATGCTAATCTTCCCGAGGCGGACGAGGTGTTTACCATCGGCATGAACCGTGCGGTCGAGGTTCTGGCGCGCAAGCTTGCCGGCCGGGGCGGCCGCGGCGCAGCCGTCGCACCGCTGCGCGAACTGGGCGATCACCCCGAAGGCGGCGCGATGTCGGTGATGGAAGGGCGCTATGGACCCTATGTCAAATGGGGCAAGATCAACGCCACCTTGCCAAAGGGAAGCGACCCGGCCGCGGTGACCGCCGAGGAAGCCGTCGAATTGCTGAAGGCCAAGGCCGCCACCGGCAAGGCCGGGGCAAGAAAGCCCGCAAAGGCCGGCGCCAGGACGGGCAAGACAACCGCTGCGGCGGGGAAGTCTGCGGGCAAGGCCGGAAAGGCCGGCAAGGCACCGAGGGCCAGGGCGAAAAAGGCGGCACCGGATCAGTCCTGAGCCGCCCTTGGCCAACCGTTACCGCGCCTGTACCGAAAAGTTGTTCACACCGAAGGATTCATCCCTGATGCCCTGATCGGTGGTGGAATTCAGGCCGAACCGGAACCCGCCGGGCGGCGGGTTGGTGGCCTCGACCTGAACGGTCCAGACCTGATCGGGCCAGGTGTTGCCGTACATCCTGCCCTGATCGGCAAGAACCATGGTCGTGCGGTATTCGGTGCCGCCGATGGTCACGGTGCTTTCGCGGTCGTGACCCCAGTTGTCGCTGCTGCTGCGGACACTGTGTGCGAAGAGCTCGAACGCGACTTCCTTGCCGTCGATGGTAAGCGCCATGCCGTCGCCACGGCCGCTCGACCATTGCGGGCTGTTGGCATCCCAGCTGTCGAGAATCAGCAGATCGAATTCGATCTTCGCCTCGGTCGCGCCCGGCGGCAGATCGATCATGCGCGTCAGTTCGGCGTCCGAGCCGGCAAAGGGGCCAAGGAAGTTGCCCAGATAGTCACTGTTTCCCTTGCGCTTTTCCGACCAGCCGTCGAAATCCTCGTCCTCGTCGAATGCCAGCGCCATGAGGGTCTTGAGGGTGCCACCCAAAGCGTTGGACGTCGCCTGACCGGCACCGCTGAGCGCCGCGCTGATCGTGCTGCCAAGCGAAAGCGAACCCGAACCCACACTGGCCGCCACGGCCACGCCGATACCGACCGTGGCCGCGGTCAGGATCACCCATTCCGAAGCGACTGCGCCCTTCTCTTCCCTTATGAACCTGCCCAACATAGCGGTCTCGCAAAGCGGCTTTACCGGGGAACGGATACCCTTCGAAAATGCCGAAAATTTGCTGCGATTATGGCGTAACCCGGATTTGACCGAATTGCGCGGCCATATGCCGCCGCATCGCGGCGGGGGGCAGCAAAGGGCGGGCAGACCGGTTCAAGCGGCACAAGAGGCACATGCAGGCATTGACTTCGCTTCCGGCGGGCGTCTAACCCATGCTGGCATCGCAGTGCACAGGGAGCGACCATGAACAAGATCTATCCCGATGCAGCCGCCGCGCTGGACGGTCTGCTGTT
>SKWP01000376.1 GCA_007128865.1 Paracoccaceae bacterium | reverse complement strand
TCCGGCCGGCACGGTGAAGCTTGCGCTGTCGCTGCCGGGCTCGAGCGATCCGCCATCGGCCTCCGGGCGCGTGTCTTCCCACAGCAGGACGGCATCGATGATCTCGTCGGTCAGCGGATCGACCGAATAGATGCCAAGACTGTGCCCGGACCCTCCCGAACCGCCTTCGAAGGTGACCGTGACGGTGAAATCGCCGGCCTGCTGCGGGCTGGCGACGGGTGTTTCATTGCCTGCACCGGCATCCGGCCGGTCGGCCTCGCCATCCGCTGTATGGTCTTCGCCCTCATCCCACAGGGCCAGGGCCGGGCCTTCCGGTTCGGATTGCTCGTCGGGGGGCTCATCGCTGTCATCGTGCAGCGAAAGATGCGTCAGCCGCCCGGCAAAGGCCATGCTATCGGGGGCCGAACCCTCGTCGGGGCCCAGTGTCCAGGCGGCCGGGTCCAGTGCGTCCTCGTCAAGGGTCAGGCTGCCGGGAACCTCCAGCGCATGGCTGGCGCCGGTTGTCAGGTTGTCGAAGCGGCAGAAACCGGCCTCGCCGCCGAAATCCCAGCAATGGGTGACAAGCACCGAATCGCCGGACCGAAAGAATTCGTCCGGGGTGGCGAAAAGCTCGCGCTCGTCGGCGGTGTGGTGGTGCAGGCGCACCGCGCCATCCTCGGTAACGCCCAGTTGCAGCCGCGTGCCGCCCTGATCGAAGGTCAGGATGACATCTTCGCCGGCACCCATCTGCAAGAGTTGCCGGAAACCGACCCGCAGCGAGCCGTTGTCGAGCGTGAAACTGTCGGCATCCAGCCGGCCATCGCCATCGGGGTAGACCTGCGGTGCATCCAGCCCGTATGAGGCGTCGGCCACCGCACCGAGCCGCAAGCCGCCGGCCCCGAATTCCCATAACGCCACGATCGCCATCGCCGGTCACCCATGCTGCCGTCCGGGCTCCGCCCGCGGCGGACTGGCCGAACGATCCGTTGCGGACGGCGCTGCCACCGCGGCATGCGCATCTGTCCGACCAGCATCGGTACCGATCAAGTTTGAGCTTAACTGGACAGGATTGTGTCCATTTACGGACCAGTAACCACGCTGCGGCCGGATTGGCCCGGCCGCAGAAATGCGATGCGCGGTTGCGGCGCCTCAGCCGGCCAGCAGCCGTGCCTCGTGGCGCTTCAGCGTCTTGCGGGCCGAGGCGTAATCCTCGCGCCCCTTGCTGGTGGCCAGATCGGGGAAGAGTTCATAAAGCTCCAGCCGCTGGGCGTTGCCCATCCCGCCCAGCGTATAGTCGCCGGGCTGAAAGGTTTCGGTCCAGGCGCCGTTGGCCAGCACCACCTCGTGGCGATCGCACATGAAATGCACATAGGTCAGGCCCAGGCTGTCGATCGCGCAGATTTGGCGATGATCGAGCAGATGCTTGGCCGCGACCAGAACCTCATGTTCGTCGAAGTAAAGCGCGGTGCGGTCATTGACCACCAGAAACCGGTGTTGCGGCGAAACGATGATATCGCGCTCGGGCAGCCCGTTGCCAAGCGCCCCCTTGGCAATGCGCACCGGCTTGAGATGCGGGTTGGCGGCCAGATCGACCCAGCTCATCGGGCGTTTGCCGGTCCAGCGGATTTCCTGAATGCCGTTGTCGCGGGTGATGACCTTGTCGCCCTCGCGCAATTCCTCGACCAGCCGTTCGCCCTTTGGCGTGGCGATCGCGGTGCCGGGGGTAAAGCAGGGGATGATGCATTCGATCGACAGGAATTCGAGGTTCGGCGAGCCGTCCTTGAAGCTGATGACCCCGTCGAACGAGGTGGTGCCGTCGGGGTTTTCCACCTCGTTGGTGATATCGATCTTCTTGATGTTGCCGCCCTGCCTCAGCACCAGCGTGTCAAAGCCGTCACCGCCATCGACGGTATCGCCGGGGGTGGCATGAATGACGTCATTGCCGTCGCCGGCAAAGACGGTGTCGCCGCCCGCCCCGGTGACGATGATATCATCCTCGTCGCCGCCGAAGATCAGATTGGAACTGTCCGCATCGCCGTCGGGCGCGTCGGTGCTGGCATCGAAATCGGGGTTGAGAAAGCTGGCGCCGCTGTTCGACAGGTCGATGGTGAACCGCACATCGTCGAAATCGGCATCACCCAGAAAGGGCATATCCTCGAAGCCGAATTCCCATGTCCCGTCGCCGCCCTCGGCAAAGCCCTTGATATGCACCAGGCTGTCGGGGTTCAGTCCGATCCGTTCATCGAATGCGGCCGAATGATAGCTCGGCCCCTGAATCAGGGTCTGGGTGCCGTCCTCGGCAATATGCACAAGCTGCGGGTTGGCATCTTCCAGACCGGCAGGTTCGCCCTGTGCGTTCAGGAACGCAAACTGCCCCGGCCCCATGGCGGCATAATCGTTCAGCGTGAAGCCATCGGCCACCAGGAAGGCGCCGATCTGGGCGCCCGGCGGAACGATGAAGCTGAAACTCGTCACGCCCGGCTCCGCGGGGTCGGGAAAGTTGATCGAGGCGTTGGCAATGGCCATCTGCACACCGGTTATCTTGCCGGTGCAGGGGTCGATCAGATAGATCCCGAGGCTCGAGCAATAACCGGCCGTACCGCCGGCAAAGGTGATGGTGACGGTGTGGTCCTCGATGGTGCCGCCATCACCGATCAGCAGGTTGGCGCCTTCGCCGCCGACAAGCGTATCGCTGCCCGCACCGCCGATTAGCGTGTCGTTGCCGCCGCCGCCGGTCAGCAGGTCATCGCCGTCACCGCCTTCGATGATGTCGGAAAAATCGCTGCCGGTGACCGTATCGTCGCCGTCCCCGGCCCGGATGATGGCCCCGGTTGCGGTGGTGATGGTATCGTCGCCATCGGTGCCGAAGATGGTTTCGGTCGGCGGCGGGCTGCCGGGGATTGGCTGTGTAGCACCGGGCGGGCTGCCGCAGCCGCAGTCGATGCCTTCGGGGTCTTCCTCCGGCTCATAGGCGGCCAGATGCATCTCTGCGACGTCCTGCGTCACGGTCTGGCCATCCTGCTCGCGCAGCTCGGCAAGTTTCCGGAAAAGCCCCTGCTTGCTCTGTTCGTCCATGACCCGCTCCTGCATCCCTTCCGTGGCCGGATCGTGCCCGCCGCCACGGAAAGCCACGGCAGAGCCGACACGGCCGGGCCATGCCGATTCCGGGGCGTCCCGGTGACGCGGGCGGTCGAACCGACCCCGCATTCCCAAAACCGGCGATGCAGCACAGGGGAGCCGTGACATCGCAGGGCGGGGCATCATGCGCGCAATCTCGGCACAGGCCCGCGCGGCTGCAAAGGCGCGGCATTCGGCAGCAGTCCGGTCCGGCCGCCCCCACGGCCAAACGCCCCCCAGTTGGGCAAACATGTTTTACAATGTATTAACCCGGTCACGAAAGAGTATTTCTGCGCAAATTCGAGACTCTGGTTAAGGCGGGCCAGGCGCATGCGGCAGAACCCGGTGCGCAGGCCGCACGGCGTTTCCCGTTCGGAAACGGCCACGGCGGGTGGATATGTGGCGCATCAGGCCATTGCGCACACATTATCCGGGGCCGGCGCAGGCCAGGCCGCGGCGAACCTGCGCCCCGGGGGTTCGCGGCGGCGAACAATCCGGGCTGCGGAATTGCCGCACCGGGTGACCCGCCGGCCACGTTCAGCCCGGCGGGCCGTTCAGGCCGATCAAGAACAATGGCGCAGGAAAGCGGCTATTGTTTCCGAACCGCGCCGCGGGTGCCGCGACGCGTGCGAATCACTCCGCCGCCAGCCGGCCGGAACCGGTCAGTCCGCAGCCGCGAGCGCAGGCGCAGTCCGGCGCCGGAGCAGGCCCTGAAGCTGACCCAGAGAGGTCAGATGCGCATGGATCAGCCCGAGCATGTCAGAGCGGAACAATTCCACCACCGTCGCATCGTCCAACCCGCGCAAGCGGTCCTGGCTGACCCGCTGAAAGCCGGCAAGCGTGTGGCCGGTGCCGTCGGGCAGGGTGATCTGGGCGGTGGCGGGTTCGAACAGCTTCAGTTCGTTCAGCCGTGCCACCAGCCGGCGCGTCAGGTTGTGCTGGGCCTGATAGTCGCTGGTGAACTGCAGCACCGATTTCAGATACTGGGTCCGCTCGCCCTCGGCATCGAAAAGCCGCTCGCCCCGGCCGTCGCGGTTGACCCCGTCAAAGGCGTCATCAAGGCAGAGCGTCAGGGTTTCTCCGTTCTCTCCGGTCGAGGCAAAGACAAAGGGATAGCGGCGCAGGAAGGCCGGAATATAGGCGCCGTCCCAGCTGCCGTCGGGTTTCAGAAACAGGTTCTCGCCGTCGTGCAGGCCCAGAATGGCCGCGGGAGCAAGGGCATCGCCCTCGCCGGCAAAGACGATCGGGTATTCGGCGGCGGCACGCTCGAATTCCGCGGCGACCAGCGGCACCGAATTGATGCCTGCCGCAAAGGAATAGCTGCCGCCGCTGCGCACCGAAATGTCGCGATGCTGCTCAAGCGACACCGGCACGGCGTTTTCGTAAATCATCAACTGCTTGTTCAAAGTGCCTCTCCTGCCTTGCGGACCGGCTGCAACCCTGCCGCCCGCACCCCTAGCGTTGCAGCCCCCATACTGCCCATCGCCGCGGTCGCGTCAATCACCGGCGGGCCGGTTGCCGGCCGGATTCAGAAATCGGTCGGGGCCCCGCCCTCGGCCTTGCGTCGGGCGACAAAGGCTTGCAGTTCCTCGCGCCGGGCAGGATCCATTGGCGGCGGCTCGAAGGCTGCCACGATCTGGCGCGCGATACGGTGGGCACGTTCGGGCGCCTCGACCGCGCCATCGGCGGCCCAGGCCTCGAAATTGCGCCAGTCCGATGCGATCGGGCTGTAGAAGGCATCGGCATAGCGTTCGCGGGTGTGGCCGCAGCCAAAGTAATGCCCGTGCGCGCCCACCTCGGCCACCGCGTCAAGCGCGATGTCGCCCGGCCCCGTGGCATGAGTCGCCGGTTCGAAATAGCGCTGGATCATCTGCAACAGTTCGCAATCCATCACGAATTTCTCGGGGCTGGCGATCAGGCCGCCCTCCAGCCAGCCGGCCGCGTGATAGACGATGTTGGCGCCCGACTGCACCGCCGACCACAGGCTGTTGGCGGTTTCCCACATCGCCTGCCCGTCGGGCGCATTGGCCGTGCACACCCCCGAGGCGCGCAGCGGCAACCCGTAGAATCGCGCCATCTGTCCGCTCATTTGCGTGGCGCGCATGTATTCCGGCGTGCCGAAGGCCGGCGCGCCCGAGCGCATGTCGACATTCGAGGTGAAGGTCCCGAAGGCCACCGGGCAGCCCGGTGCCACGTATTGCAGCAGCGCGATCGCCGCCAGCGCCTCGGCCACCGAAAGCGTCACCGCACCGGCCATGGTCACCGGGGCCATTGCGCCGGCCAGCGTGAACGGCGTCACCACCACCGGCTGGCCGCGCCGCGCCAGCCTCAGCGCGCCGTCGATCATCGGGAAGTCGTGCTTGAGCGGCGAGGTGGAGTTGATGTTGGTATACATCCGCGGGGTGGCGTCGAATTCGGCGTGGCTCAGCCCGCCGGCGATGCGCACCATCTCCATCACATCCTCGACCCGTTCGCGCCCGAGGCTGTAGGCGTGGCAGACCTTGTCGGTCAGCGTCAGCTTTTCGAACAGGCAATCGAGGTGGCGCACCGCCGGGTGGATATCCACCGGCTCCACCGGATAGCCACCGGCGATGTGGATGCAGTTGAACGCCTGGGTCAGCTTCATGAAGTCGCAAAAGGCGGCAAAGTCGCCCGGCCGCTTGCCGTTTTCCAGATCCCAGACATTCGGCGGCGACGAGACGTTCACGAACACCATGTGCCGGCCGCCGATGGTGATCGCCCGGTCCGGGTTGCGCGGGGTGATGGTGAAGGACGCCGGCGCCTTGCGCACCATCTCCATCACGAAATCGGCGTCCATGCGGACATTGCGCCCATCCACCCGGCAGCCGGCCTGCGCGAACAGCATCAGCGCCTCGTCGTTGAGGAATTCGATGCCGATCTCGGAAAGGATATGCATGGCGCCGGCATGGATGGCCTGCACGCCGGCCTCGTCCAGCGGCTCGGTCGGGCGGTCGGGATTCAGCGGCACCCGCCAGGGCATCTGCTCGAACCGGAAGCCGGAACTGCGCCGCGTATTGCCGCCACGCCCGCCGGACCGGCCGGTTCGGCGCGGGCGATCCGGTGCGGGTTGATCCATGGGCATCGGCCAGCCCCCCTTGTGCTCGACATGCTGCGGACAGGATTGGCGCGCCATCGCGGCAGCGGCAAGTGCAGTGTTGTCAACAGCGGTGGGGTGTCGGGGCGGCGGGGCATGACCGGAGGCGATCAGCCCGGGGCGGATGGTTGCCGGGGCACGGACAGAGGGCGGCGCCCGACCGCCGGGTGGGCGCTGCAACGGTGGATGCCCGGGCGGTTTATCGGGCAAGAACATCCAACGGTGCCACGGCTTGCAGCGTTGCAGGGCGCCCGCCCGTCGTGCCGGAGGCACGCCTGCGGCGTGACGGGGGCGGTCGGGCGCGGCCCGGCGGCGCTGCGCGCCTTGATTCCGGGCAGGAAGGCGGCGCCCGCTCCCTCCCGCATCTTGGCCCTTCGCAACCGCGGCCTCGGCCGCCTCACACCGCCCTCAACTGCCGCACCCACGCCGCAGCCTCATGGGCGTGCACCTCGGCATTGCGGATGTGGCCGTCGAAACCCTGCGCCAGATCGCGGATCAGCGCCCGGGACCGAATGTGCAGATAGACCTCGCCAGCATAGACGGCCGCACGGGTATAGCCGAACATCGTCATCGGCGGTGCGAAACGCTTGCGCCCGTCGAACAGGTACATCCGGAACGCGGGGTAGAGCTCATCGACGGTCGCGGCGATATGGTCGAGCTGCTCGGCCCGGTCCCGCACGGGCAGGCCGCGCCAGACACCGCCGCCTTCGGCAAATGTTTCCAGCGTCTGCAGCGGCATGCACATCTCGATATCGGATTCCGGCAGCCTTGACAGGGTCAGGCGCCGCCGGGTCTGGGCCAGCAGCCGGCGGCGTTCCTGTTCGGAACTCTGGGCCTGAAAGGCAATCACGGCCGTGGTGCGCATCAGATCAGGCAACTGGGCAGGCACATAGCGCACCTTCTGGCCTGCCGCCTCCTGATGCCAGCGCTCCATCGCGGTGCGGCTTTCGGCGTCCAGCGCGGCCTCGGTCTCGACCGTGTTGAGCGCCTGGGTGGCGGTGCCGCGATCCTCGCTCAGGCCCAGCAGCCAGTCGGTGGAAACCTGAAAGCGGCTGGCCAGCGCCACCAGCGTCTCGGCGCGCGGCAGGCGCGGCCCCGCACCCCCGGCGAGTTGCGAAAGCGCCGAGCGATCTATCCCGATGGCCTGGGCAAAGGCGGTCTGCGTCAGGCCCGACTGGGCCTGCAACTGCGCCAGCCGGGCGCGAAACAGGGCGGCGGCGTCGCGTTTGTCCATGCTGGGCTCCGGCCTCCGGCTGTTGCATTTTGTAACGTTACTTTACCAATAACATCAGATCACGACAAATCTGCGGATCATACGCACATTGTCAGCGCATCGGGGCTGACCAAAGATGCCGCATCCCCAGGCTGGAAGGTCTGCATCCACCCATGCGCCCGGAATGGCCCACCATCGCGCTGATCGTATCCTGCTATGGCCTGTGGGCTGCGGCAGGGTTCTGGCTGTGGCCGCACTGGCCGCTTGCGGCGCTGGCCGTGATGGCGGTGATGGCGGCGCTGCATTCATCGCTGACCCATGAATGCCTGCACGGCCACCCGACCCGCAGCCGGCGGCTGAACGAGGCTCTGGTCACCATACCGCTGTCGCTGATCTACCCCTACCGGCGCTACAAGGCGCTGCACCTTGCCCACCACAACGACGAGCGCCTGACCGACCCTTTCGAGGACCCCGAAAGCTACTACCGCGCGCGCTGGCAGCTGGCGCGGGCGCCGGGCTGGTTTCGCGCCCTGCTGGGGGCGAACAACACCCTGATCGGGCGCATGGTGCTGGGCCCGTTACTGGGCGCGGCGGGGTTTCTGGTTGCCGAGGCCCGGCTGCTCGGGCAGGGCGCGCCGGGGGTCCGGCTGGGCTGGGCGCTGCATCTGGCAGGGCTTGCGCCGGTGCTGGCGGCGCTGTGGGCCTTCGGTATTCCGCTGTGGGTCTACCTGCTGGCGGTGGTCTGGCCGTCACTGTCGCTAATCGCGATCCGCACCTTCGCCGAACACCGCTGGCACGAGACCCCGGACGGCCGCACCATCGTGGTCGAACGTTCGCCGCTGGCGTGGCTGTTTCTGAACAACAACCTGCACATCGTCCATCACCGCCACCCGGCCGCGCCCTGGTATGCCCTGCCCCGGCTTTATGCCGAACGGCCCGAATACTGGCACGATCTCAACGGCGGCTATGTCTATCGCAACTACTGGCAGTTGTTCCGCGCCCATGCCCTGCGGATGAAGGAGCCCGTCGCCCACCCGGCGCTGCATCTCGAACCGCCGCCGCCAGCGGGCCCGACGGCGTGACGCCCCTTGCCACACTGCCGATGTATGACTGGCCCGAAACCCGGGCCGCGACCGACGCCTTGCTGGCCGGCCTGCGCCGGCAGGTGCCGGAACTGCCGGCGCGGCTGACCCGCCCGGCCGGGGCCGAAGCGCTGGCGGCGCTGTGGCGCGAACCGGGCCTGATGCTGGCGCAATGCTGCTGGGGCCCGCTGCGGCTGGGGTTGGATGCCTGGCTGCGGGTGCTGGCCCAGCCCGATTATTCGGATGTACCCGGCGGGCGCGGCCCC
>SKWP01000221.1 GCA_007128865.1 Paracoccaceae bacterium | reverse complement strand
TTCCACGACTACACCGGCCTGCACGCACCGCAGAGCACCTTCAACATGGTGCTGTTCACCATGTCGCTGATGATCGGCACCGCGGGTCTGCCGCATGTCATCATTCGCTTCTTCACCGTGCCCAAGGTGGCCGACGCGCGGAAATCCGCGGGTTGGGCGCTGGTGTTCATCGCGCTTCTGTACACCGTTGCCCCCGCAGTGGGCGCGATGGCGCGGCTGAACATCATGGTGGGCGAACAGGGCATCTTCCCGCAGGGCACCAGCGAGGCCCCCATCGCCTATGACGAACGCCCCGACTGGATGCGCACCTGGGAAGCCACCGGCCTGCTGGCCTTTACCCCGGCCTATCCGACCGGCCCCAGCGAGGCCGATCAGAACCGCCGCAACGTGATCGTCAATGCGCTGTTCGCGCACCCCGACGCCACGCTGCAGCTGGCAGGCCCCGACGGCACCTCCGTGTTCGTCACGGCAGAAGAAGGCCAGGAAGCCGCCGAAGTCGAAGCCCGGATCACGGCGCTGGTTGCCGAAGGGGCGCGGGTCCGGTTTCTTGACCGCAACGGCGACGGGCTGATCCAGTACTACAACGCCGCGAACCCCGAGTTTGCCTCGATCGCGGCCGAACGTGGCTGGGCCGGCAACGAAATGGTCGCCTTCAATCAGGATATCCTGGTTCTGGCAAACCCGGAAATCGCCAATCTTCCGGGCTGGGTGATCGCGCTGATCGCCGCCGGCGGTCTTGCTGCGGCACTGTCCACGGCGGCGGGTCTGCTGCTGGCCATTTCCTCGGCCATCAGCCACGACCTGCTGAAATCGACCTTCATGCCGTCGATCTCGGAAAAGGGCGAGCTTCTGGCCGCGCGCATCTCGATGGCCTTTGCCATCGCGCTGGCGACATGGCTGGGGCTGAACCCGCCCGGCTTTGCGGCCCAGGTGGTGGCGCTGGCCTTCGGTCTGGCGGCCGCATCGCTGTTCCCGGCGATCATGATGGGGATCTTCTCCAAGACGATGAACTCCACCGGGGCGATCGTGGGGATGCTGGTGGGGCTGCTGTCGACCGTGGCCTATATCTTCGTCTACCTCGGCATCTTCTTCATCCCCGGTACGGCACTGCTGCCCAACACGCCCGACAACTGGCTGGGCGCGGGCATCGGGCTGCCGATCTCGCCGCTGAGCTTCGGCACCGTTGGCGCGATCCTGAACTTCGCCGCCGCTTATGCCACGCTTGCCGTGACCAAGCCGGCGCCGAAGGAAATCCAGGAACTGGTCGAATCGATCCGGGTGCCGCGCGGCGCCGGCGCGGCGACCGATCACTGAACCCGCGCGGGGGCCGGCGCCTGTCCGGCCCCCCGCCTTCGGGGCGCCCCGCCTGCCGGGGCCCCCTTCACCACACCCACCGGACGGCACGCCATGACCCTGGACCAGAGCGCGATTTCCGGATTTCTGCAAAGGGTGCACCCCTATGACAGCCTGCCGCTGGACGAGCTGGCGCGTGTCGCCATCTCCTTCCGCCGCAGGGATTTCCCCGCCGGTTCGGAAATCTATGCCGTGGGCGAACCGCTGGACGGGCTGTACCTGATCCACAGCGGCGCGGTCGAGGTGATCGACCGCAACGGCGCAACCGTCTCGACCCTGGGGCCGTCCAACAGCTTTGGCGAACGCGGCCTGATGCGCGACGGGCTGGCGATGACCTCGGCACGCGCCACCGAAGACAGCGTGCTGCTGAAACTGCCGGTCAACGAATTCCGCCGGCTGATCGCCGAACATGCCGCCTTCGAGCGGTTCTTTCACCGCGGGCGCGGGTCCGAAAACCGGCCCAGCGACCTTGCCACGCTCAAGGTTGCCGACCTCATGGCGCGCGATCCGGTGACATGCCCCCCCGACACGAGCATCCGCGACGCGGCGGTGACCATGCGCAAGCACCGCATTTCAAGCCTCGGCGTCGTGGAGGATGGCGGGCTTGTCGGCATCGTCACCACCCGCGACCTTTCGAACCGGGTGCTGGCCGAAGGCCGCGATCCGGCACTGCCGGTGCGCGAGGTGATGACAGCCGATCCGCTGGTGCTGGCGCCTTCGGCGCTTGGCTCGGACGTTCTGCACACGATGCTGGAACGGCGCATCGGGCATCTGCCGGTGGTCGAGGGCGGGCGGCTGGTGGGCATGGTCACCCAGACCGACCTGACGCGGTTCCAGGCGGTATCGTCGGCGCGGCTGATCCGCGATGTCGCCACCGCGGCCAGCATCGAGGAACTTGCCGCCATTACCGGCCATATCCCGCAACTGCTGGTGCAGCTTGTCGGCGCCCATAACGCCCATGAGGTCGTTACCCGGCTGATCACCGACATTGCCGATGCCGCGACCCGCAGGCTGCTGCGCATGGCCGAAGCGCAATTCGGCCCGCCGCCGGTGCCCTATCTGTGGCTGGCCTGCGGCAGCCAGGGTCGGCAGGAACAGACCGGCGTTTCGGATCAGGACAACTGCCTGATGCTGGATGACGCCGTCACCGAGGACCAGATGGCCTATTTCGCGCAGCTGGCGCGCTTTGTCTGCGACGGGCTGGACGGCATCGGCTATTTTCACTGCCCCGGCGACATGATGGCCACCAACCCGCGCTGGTGCCAGCCGGTGCGGGTCTGGCGGCGCTATTTCCGCGGCTGGGTCAACACCCCGGACCCCGAAGCGCAGATGCTGGCCTCGGTCATGTTCGACCTTCGCCCCATCGGCGGCGAAACCCGGCTGTTCAGCGATCTTCAGGCCGAAACCCTTGCGATGGCGTCGAAGAACTCGATCTTCGTGGCTCACATGATCTCCAATTCGCTCAAGCATCAGCCGCCGCTGGGGCTCTTGCGGGGCATCGCCACGATCCGTTCGGGCGAATACAAGAACCATGTCGACATGAAGCTTGGCGGGGTGATCCCGGTTGTCGATCTGGGGCGTGTCTATGCGCTCAAGGGCAGGCTGAGCGCGGTCAACACCCGCGCCCGGCTGGTGGCTGCCGAAGCCGCCGGCGTGATCTCGGCCTCGGGTGCGCGCGACCTGATCGAGGCCTATGACATGATCGCCGGCATGCGGCTGGAAAGCCAGGCCGCCAAGGTGCGCGCCGGGCGCAAGCCCGACAACTACATGGCCCCGTCCGACCTTTCGGATTTCGAACGCAGCCATCTGCGTGACGCCTTCGTGGTGGTGCGCACCATGCAGTCGGCGGTCGGGCACGGCAAGAACACGCTCGGCTGACGGGCAGCCAGCGCCGCCGCGCCGGGAGGGCGCGGCGGCCGCATTGCAGGCGAACCCGGGGAGGAGACGGGATGCTGCTTGAATTCATTGCCGCGGTTGTCGTGGCCATCGGTTGCGGGGGCGCGGCGCATCTTGCCAACCGCGTCCTGGGCGGGCGGCTGCCCGGCTGGGCCGTGCCCGCCGCCGCGGGCGCCGGCATGATCGGCTTTGTCGTCTGGGCCGAATACACCTGGGCCGAACGGACCCGCGCCGGCCTGCCGGCCGAGGTTTCGGTGGTATCGCAGAACGCCGTCACCTCGTGGTTCCGGCCCTGGACCTATGTCTGGCCGCTGACCAACCGCATGACGGTGATCGACCACCGCTTTGACCGCACCAACCCGGACCACCCGCATCTCGTGATGACCTCGGTGGTCATGCTCGGCCGCTGGGAACCGGGCCGTCAGGTGCCGGTGGTGTTCGACTGCCGCGACGGCTTGCGCGCCGACCTGCGCAGCGGCGTCGTGATTGCCGATGACGGCTCGATTCAGGGGGCCGACTGGCTGCGCCTGCGGCCGGACGACCCGATGTTGCGTATCGCCTGTGAACGGGGGAGGACCGCATGACCACCAATATCGACCGAAAGAAGCGGATCCTCGTGATCGAGGACGAGGACAACATCGCCATTGCGCTCGACTATCTGATCACCCGCGAGGGCTATGAACAGGAACGCATGGCCAGCGGCGGCGGCGCGGTGGAACGCATCCGCCAGACCCGGCCAGACCTTGTGCTGCTCGACGTGATGCTGCCGGAACGGTCCGGTTACGAGATCTGCCAGGATGTGCGCATGGACCCCGATCTGGCGGATGTGAAGATCCTGATGATGACCGCCCGCGGTTCGGCGATGGAGCGGCGCAAGGGCATTGCCATGGGGGCCGACGGATTCATCTCGAAACCCTTCGAGCTCAAGGAATTGCGCGCCGAGGTTCGTCGCATTCTCGAAGGCGGCGAGGGCAGGGGCCGGGCCGGCGCCCATGCTTGAACGCCTTGGCCTGCGCCTGCGGATCCTGCTGTTTTTCCTGCTGCTTGCTGCCGGGGCCTTGCTGGCCGTGGGTCTGGGCGGCTGGATGGGACTGCGGCGGCTGGGTGCGGTCGATGCCGCGGTGCAGGCCGCCTTTGTGCAGGCGGGGCTGGTGGCCGGCTTTGCGATCCTGGGTCTTGTCGCCTGGGTTTGGCTGCTGTTCGACACCAATGTTGCCCGCGCCATCGACGGGCTGGCCGCGGCAATCCGGGCGCGCGCCCATGCCGGCATCGACAGCGAGATTGAGGCCGAACAGGCGCGTTATCTGGGCGATCTTGCCCCTGCCGCCGCCGCCGTGACCCGCAGCCTGGCCGAAACCCGCAGCGCCCTGGCCGAGGCGGTTCAGCGCGAGACAACGCGGCTTTCGGCCGAAAAGGCGCGGCTGGAAACGCTGCTGGCCGATGTTCCGGTAGGGGTGCTGCTGTGTACGGGCGAACATCAGATCGTGTTCTACAACGGCCAGGCGGTGGACCTGCTGGGCACCGGCGTGGCACCGGGGCTGGCGCGCAACGTGTTCGAATACCTGCGCGAAGGGCCGGTGCGGCACGCCTATGCCCGGCTTGCCGAGGCCAATGATTCCGACGCCGCCTCGGATCTTCTGTGTGCGACCACCGGGGCGGCACGGGTGCTTGCCGGCCGGATGCGGGTGCTGGCACGCCGCGATGCCGATATCGCACCCGGTTATGTGCTGACCCTGCGCGACGTGACCGCCGACATGGCCGCCCATGCCAGCCGCGAGGCGCTGCTGGCCGAAGTCTTCGAACGGGTGCGCCGCCCGGCGGCCAATCTGCAGACGGTGATCGATGTGGTCGCGGATGATGATGCCACCACCGTCGCGGCACTGCCGCCCGAGCTTGCGCCGGTCCTGCTGGAAGAGGTGCGCCATCTCACCGGCGCGATCACCGAACTGGGCGGGCGCTATGATGCCGACCGCACCGACTGGCGGCCGTTGGCCCAGACCCGCGCCGCGGATCTGATGGACAGCCTGCGCGCCCGTATCGAGGCCGCCGGTCTTGGGGCCGAAACCGACTATCCCGACCTTCTGCTGCGCTGCGACGGGTTCGAACTGGTGGCGTTGCTGTCGGGCCTTGCCGAACGGCTGGCCGGTGCCGGCCATGCCCGCGCCTTCCGCATCCGGCTGCAAGAGGAAGACGGCCCCGGCGCCCGCATCGATATCGAATGGCAGGGGCCGCCGCTGGCCGTGGGCGAACTGGAACGCTGGCTCGATACACCCGTCGATGCGGCCATGCCCGATCTGACGGGCCGACAGGTGTTGCAGACCCATGGCACCGAAATCTGGCCCGAGCGCGGGCTGGGGGCCGGCGCCGCGCGGCTGCGCATGCCGGTGCGCGAGGCCCGCCGCGCGGTGCGCCGCCCTGCCCCGATCGCCCGCGCCGTGGTCTATGATTTCGAGCTGCTGTCCAAGGCCCGCAACGACCGCGTGGCCGACAACCGCCTGACCGACCTGACCTATGTCGTCTTCGACACCGAAACCACCGGCCTTGCCCCGTCGGTGGACGAGATCGTGCAGATCGCCGCTGTCCGGCTGGTCAACGGCCGCCGGGTCGAGGCCGAGGTGCTGGACATGCTGGTTGACCCCGGCCGCCCGATCCCGCCGGGTTCGACCGAGGTGCATGGCATCACCGATGCGATGGTCAGGGGGGCGCCGGACATCGCCGAGGCCGGGCGGCGCTTTCACCGCTTTGCCGAAGGCGCGGTGCTGGTGGCCCATAACGCGCCTTTCGACATGGAATTCCTGCGCCGGCACGAGGCCGCGATCGGCGCGCGTTTCGATCATCCGGTTCTGGACACGGTGCTTCTGTCGGCGGTGCTGTTCGGCCAGCAGGAAAGCCATTCGCTCGATGCGCTGGCGGCGCGGCTGGGCATCACCATTCCCGAAGAGGCCCGCCATACCGCGCTGGGCGATACCGTGGCCACCGCCGATGCCTTTCTCAAGCTGCTGCCGATGCTGCGGGCACGCGGGCTCGACACCTTCGGCGCGGTCCTGACCGAGGTACGCCGCCACGGCCGGCTGCTGAAGGATCTCAACCCGAAACGGCCCGGCTGACATCCGCGCGGCGCAGCGCGTTCAATGCGGGGGGTGGGCGGCACCGGGCGGCAGGCGCCGGCCGGCTATTCCGGCACATAGCGCGGCAGCCGCGGCAGCGCCTCGGCCATCAGCCGCAGGATGCGCGCGTCTGCCTCGGCCTCGGTCTCGCCGCTGCCGATGGGGGTGACAAAGCGCACCAGCGCGCCGTCGGTCCGGCCGCGCACGAGCCCGTCGCGCACCACGCTCAGCTTGGCCGCGTAATCCGATGTCATCCGCCGCCCGCGCTGCTCGAACCAGTAATAGACGATCTGCCGGCTGAGCCCGCGCTCGATCACCGCACGGTTCAGGCGGAAACGGCCATAGGGCTCCACGCTGCTGTCGACCTCGGTGCGCGCGATCGAAAACACCTCCCACCCGCCGACGGGCAGGCAGACCTCGGGCGAATGGATGCCCGAGCCTTCGGTCTGGCGCGCATACCAGGCCACGAACATGTTGACCGGTGCGGCCTCGCCGGCGGCAAGAAAGGTCATGTTCATGTAATCATCCGCGCCCAGCACCTGCGCCACGACGGCATCGAGCGGTTCGGCCGCGCCGGTCCAGACACCAAGCTCGCGCGGAAACAGCAGGAACGGGTCGCGGTCCACCCCGACCGGCTCGGCCCGCGGCGCGGCGATGAATGCGCCGGCCAGCACCAGCGACAGAACCGCCGCCGGCACCATCCGGTGCGCCGACAGCGGCCGCAGCAGCCGCATCGCCTGTTCGCCCAGCCCGCGGCTGTCCACATCCACCGCCTGGCCCAGCGGCAGCGGCCGGGGCGTCAGCCGCTGCAGGGCGACGGCCATGGCAAACAGCACCGCGATGCAGGCCAGAAAGATCACCCAGCCTTCGAAGAAATGCAGAAAGCCCTCGGCATGGCCGATGCCGTAGCTGTTCACCAGCACCCCGATCACCCCGATCCGCACCGCGTTCATCAGCACCGTCAGCGGCGCGGCGGCCAGCAGCAGCACCGCCTTGTGCCACATCGGCCCGCGATACAGGATCGCGAACAGATAGGAAAACGACAGGATCGGAAACAGATAGCGCAGGCCCGAACAGGCATCGGCGACCTGCAGCTTGTACACGCCCAGATCGATGACATTGCCCTGCAGATGTACCGGCACCCCGGCCAGCGCCACGAACCAGACGCCAAGCTCGGACGACAGCATCTGCAGCCAGATCGTCAGTTTCCAGTAGACGAACTGCGGCAGCGGCAGCATGAACACCAGATGCAGCACCGGCGCCCAGTGCCGCCGCCCGCGTCGCCAGCCAAAGCCGGTCAGCATCACCCCGCCGACCCAGAGGATGAAGCCGTAGGTGACGATATCGGGGATGCGCACCAGATTGCCGAGGATGCCCACAGCCAGCCCCGTTGCCAGCAGCAGCAGGCCGGGAAGCCGTGTGTTGCCCGCCGCCCCGGGCTGCGGTTCGGCCGGGCTGTCGCGCATTTCGCGCAGGAACAGGTAAAGCGAGATTACCGGTATCAGCGGCCCGTGGCTGTATTCGGGCGTGGACCATGCCGACAGCAGCGCCCCGAAGCCGGCCCAGAACACCGGCAGCGATGCCCCGACCGTCAGCGCAAACCACAGCAGCGCCACCGGCCGCGCCGCGCCATCGGCCAGCGGCCGGCTGTCGGGGGCGGCCGTCACCGCCCTGCCCCGCCCGCACCGGGCCAGTCGCGCCAGACGATCAGCGACTTGGGCAGCAGCGCCAGCCGTTCGGTGGCGTGGCGACCGTCGGGAAACAGCCGGCGCAGCATGGCTCGGCTGATCATCCGGGTATGGTCGACCCTTGCCAGCGCATCCTCCCAGTCGGTGCGGCGGGCAAAGCCGACATTCAGCCGCTGGTGCATCCCGATCCGCACCGGTTCGGGCAGCCAGTGAAAGAAGGGCACGCCATAATGCGGTTCGACCGGAAACCAGAAATTCGGGGTCTGCAGGTAATAGGCCCGGCCGACCCGCCGGTGTTCGGCGGCAAAGCGGGCCATGGCCGAATAGAGCCCGACATGTTCGATGACGCTGTTGGAATGGGCAAGATCGAAACCGCCATCGGCATGTTCGGGCATGGCGGTGGCGTCGCCGGCGACCATGCGGATGTCCAGATCCGCAGGGCCTGGGGGGAATTCGCGTTCAAGCTCTTCGGGCAGGTTCAGCAGCGTGACCGCGACACGGTCGCGCAGCGCCGGGTCAAGCAGATGCCAGTAGCCGGGCCTGCCGCCGATATCGATCACCCGCGCCACCGGCCGGTCGCGCAGGATGGCCCGAAGAAGCGCCTCGACACGGGCAAAGCGGGCCCGGCGCAGCCGGTGCCGCAGCGCCCTGGGATTGCTGTCATCGAGTCGCTGCATGATGCCGGCCTTTCCCTGCCCCGCCCTATTGCCCGGTCTGCGCGGCCTCGGCCGCGGCCAGCCCGGCCAGCGCGGCCTCGGCCCGCAGCGCGATGGTACCGCCCGCATCCAGCG
>SKWP01000371.1 GCA_007128865.1 Paracoccaceae bacterium | reverse complement strand
CTCACGATGGCCAACGGCACCGTGAAGTGGTTCAATTCTACCAAAGGTTTCGGCTTCATCCAGCCGGATGGCGGCAGCAAGGACGTGTTCGTCCACATCAGCGCCGTTGAGCGTGCGGGCCTGCGCGGTCTGGACGATGGCGCCAAGGTGACCTTCGATCTGGAAACCGGCCGTGACGGCCGCCAGTCGGCCACCAACCTGGCCCTCGTCGGCTGACAGCCCTGCACTGCCGGCGCCGCGACAGGCTCGCGCGCCGGCAGGCGTTCAGAGTTGCGAATGGATCGGCAGATGGCCGATCACCCAGGAGGCCCCGCGCCGCAAGGCCGGGGCCTCCGGGTCTCTGAATTCGGCGGTGGCGCTGCCGTCTTCGGCCCGCTGCCAGCGCAGCACCCGCCCGTCCAGCCGCAGCCGCCAGGCCCGTTCCGGTGCCGACAGCCGGTTGCATTCGGCCAGGACTTCGGCGACCAGGCCCGGGTCTTCGCTGTAAATGCCCATTTCGGTGTTCAGAAACGCCGAGCGGAGGTCGAAATTGAAGCTGCCGACGAAACAGGCGGCGTCATCGGCCACGAACAGCTTTGAATGCAGCATTTCGGGCTGCCGGCCTTCGCGGGTGCCGGGCACGAATTCGTACAGGCTTGCCCCGGCAGCCAGCAATGGGCGGCGGTACCGCCGATAGGCGCCGTGCACGATGGCGTGGTCGGTTGCGGCCAGCGCGTTGGTGACAATGCGAACCGCAACACCGCGACGGGCGAGACCCGCCAGCTGTGTCATGCCCTCGCGCCCCGGCACGAAATAGGGCGTCACGATGTGCAGGCTGCGCCGGGCGCCTGCCAGCGCCGGATAGAGCGCCTCGGGCAACCAGCGGTCACGCCCGTGCCCCAGCGCCTTTTCCGGGGGGTCCGACAGCATGCGGGCGCGTTCGGTCCAGTGCAGCCGGCCGGCCGGTGGCAGCAGCGGCAGGCCGCCGGCATCGGCGGGCAGATGGCCGGCCATGACCGGATCGATCGCACCCAGCATCGCCTGCGCCGTCGCGCCGCGCGCCTCGCGGTCCAGCCGCGCCCGCAGACGCCCCAGCGCCAGCGGACTGTACTTCCACAACGCGGTCATCGGCAGGGCGATTCCGCTGTTCCAGTAACGGTCGAAAAAGCTTTCCGATTCCTGTACCAGCTTGCCCAGCATCAGCAGATCGGCATCGCAGGAAACCGGCCTGCGGCCGTTGTTGGCCAGATAGATGCTGCCGATGTTGCGCCCCCCGGTCATCGCCAGCCGGCCGTCGGCAAGCCACAGCTTGCAATGCATGCGCCGGTTGAAGCGCACCAGCCCCAGCAGCATCTCGATGCCGCGTCCGATCATGCCGCGCCGCGCCCGGATCGGGTTGAACAGCCGCACCTCGATGCGCGGGTGCTTGTCGAGCGCGATGAACTTCGGGTCGAAACCCTGCACATTCACATCGTCCAGCAGCAGCCGCACCCGAACGCCCCGGTCTGCGGCCGCGATCAGCTCGCGCGCAATCAGCCGCCCGCCGGTGTCGTCGCGCCAGATGTAGTACATCAGGTCGAGGCTGCGCCCCGCCAGCCTTGCCGACCGCACCATCAGGCCCAGCGCCTCGGCATTGTCGAGCACCAGCGCAAGCCCGCTGCGGCCGGGATGCCGGCTTTCGAGCGGCCCGATCAGCCGGTCGAGCGCGGTGGCGTCCGTCGCCCGCGGCAGGGCATGCGAAACCGGCCCGCGGCTGCGTCGGGCGAAACGTCCATAGCTGTACAGGGCAAGGGTGGAAGCAAGCGCGAAGGCCAGTGCCAGCCCCGCGACCCACAGAAGCAGCGTCATCCGCGGCCGCCGGCCACGCGCAGGCGAAGGGGTTCGGAGTCTTCGGTGGCCTGGGCTGCCGACAGGCTGAGCCGGGCCTTGACCGGCAGGTGATCGGAGGCAACGCGCGCAAGCGGCGTGTCATGGGCCGCGAAGTCCTGCAGGTGTGCGTCGGGGCTGACCATGATCCGGTCCAGCGCCAGCACCGGCATATGGGCGGGAAAGCTGGCGACCTGCCGATGGAACGAGGGCTTGTGTTCTGCCAGCAGGCCCAGCGATGACCGCCGGCGCAGCCGCCATTCGTTCAGATCGCCCAGCAGTACCGCCGGGCGTTCGTCGCGCGCCGCGCGGGCTTCGGCCAGCGCGGCGATCAGCGCACGGGCCTGGGCAATGCGCGAAGCCCGCAACAGCCCCAGATGTGCGGCCAGCACCCGCAGCCGCTGCCCGTCGCGGTTGAGGTCGATCATCACCGCGCCGCGCGGTTCCAGCCCCGGCAGCCGCAGGGGGCGCACATCCTCGATGTCCATGTTCCGGGTCAGCACCAGGTTTCCGTGCCAGCCGTGCGACCGCCGCCCGGCTTCCAGCGGCACCGCGGCAAGGCCGCTGGTATCGCGCAGATGATCCAGATCGAGCAGGCCGGCCCGGTCGCCAAAGCGCCGGTCGGCCTCCTGCAGGGCGATGATGTCGGGTGCGATTTCCGATATCACCCGCGAAATGCGGGCCGGATCGCGGCGCATGTCGAGCCCGACGCATTTGTGCACGTTGTAGGATGCGATGGTGAAACTGCTCATGCCCGGTCGGTTCCCGTTTTTCTGTTCCTGCCGGCGGGGCAGGGCGGTTCAGGTTCCAATGTGGGGATTTCCGGCCGCGGTGCAAGCATTTCGCCATGATCGCGAGACTGTCCTGCCCGCCGCGTCATCCTTGCAGCGGTCCGGCGCGCCCGTTTCCGGCGTTCGCCGCGGTCGGGACAGGGACGGCCCCGGCACCGGGCCGGGTGCAGACCGGTTCAGGCGGATTTCGCGTCAGTCAGGCGGGGCATGCGGTGCCGCCGACGGTGCCGGGCGGGCGAAGGTGGCGCGCCCGCGCCCGCGGCGCTTGGAATTGTAGAGCGCATCATCGGCGTCCGAAAGCAGCCGGTCCGGCCGCGGCCGGCCATAGAGCACCGAACTGGTAAATCCGATACTGGCCGAAATCCGGCATGTCTGCCCGGCCGCCTCGATCGGCTGTTCCAGGCGCGCGATGATCCGGCGCGCGGCGGCCGCCAGCGCCCGGGGCGCCGTGACGCCGGCAAGCAGCACCACGAATTCGTCGCCGCCGACCCGCGCCACCACATCGCCGCGCCGCGTGTGTTCGCGCAACCGGCGGGCGGCCTCGGCCAGAACCGCATCGCCCGCGGCATGGCCGAGCGTGTCGTTGACCTGCTTGAACAGATCGAGATCGACATGCATCAGGCCAAAGGGCTGCCCGCCCCTTGTGTGCCCGTCGAGCGCGATATCCATGGCCCGGCGATTGGCAAGCCCGGTCAGGGCGTCGGTCAGGGCAAGACGTTCGGCCTCGGCGCGCGCCTCGGCAAGGCGGGTGTTCAGGCGGTTGTGTTCGGCCATCACGGCGCTGCGGGCTTCATCCAGAAACAGCAGTTCCACCGCCAGGTCGGTGGGCGCGAATGCGCATTCGCTCAGGGCGTGGCGCTGTACGGCCTCGCGCAGGTCGATGCCGAAGGACAGGTTCACCAGATACCCGTCAGGCTGCCCCGCGGCGGTGTAAAGCGCCACGGCAAGCCCGCGCAGGGCGGTGGCGGGTGGATGGCGCAGTTGCAGCCTGATCCGGCCGCCATCGGCGGGCAGGGCATCATCGCCGCGGTCGCCCGTGCCGCGCAGCCGGAACACCGCGTCAAAACGCGCGCCGTCCAGGGGGATACCATCACAAACCCGGCGCAGGGTCGGCCCGGCACCGGATATGCGGCCGCCGGCATCCACAACCAGATGCAGCGGCATCAGCCGCGCCAGGGCCTCGGCCCCGATCAGCAGCCCCGCGCCGGCGCCGCCGCGCTGCCCTGCCGGGGCCGGACGGGTCATGCCGGATCCCCCGACGGGCCGGCCAGCGCAAAGGCGCGCGCCTGCGCAAAGCCCGTGTCCAGCAGGTCGATCCGGATCAGCACGCCCTGTTTCGTGTCATCGTCGCGTTCGATCAGCGCCAGGGTGCCGTAATCGTCGGCCATGGCACGCAGAACCCCGGTCAGCACCGCGCCCAGCCCGGCAACGCCGGGCGCAATCCGCAGGCGGAACTGCCCCGGCGCCGTTTCGGCCACGGTGATGGCGGGCAGTACCAGATCGGGCACGGCGAGCCGAACCCGGCCGGGAAGATCCTCAAGCGAGCGGGCGAAATCCGCAAAACCGACGCCGCCGAATCGCAGCAGCCGGCGCACGGCTGCCATGCGCGGATGCGAGACAAGGTAGATGCCGAGGTCTTCCAGCAGGCCGTCGCGGCTGTCGCCGGTACGGGCTGCGGCCGCGTCAAGCAAGGCACTGGTTACCGCGGGGTCGCAGGGCAGGAGCGCCTCGATCCCGGCCTCCGCGACCCCTGCCGCCTGCGCCACCGCCTGCCAGCAGGACAGGCCGTGACTGTCCTGCAGAAAGCACTGCAACGATCGGTTGACCAGCCCGTGCATCCCTGCTCCTGCCTCTGCCTCGGCAGCGACACTGGGGGCAGGGGGTTAAGAAACCGAAAAGCCGGTCCCGCTCACCCGGCCGCAAGGCCCAGAAGCCGGGGCAGGTGGCCGATATCGGGCAGGATGTGGTCGGCCAGCGGCGACAGTTCGGCCGGCCCGGCAACCCCGGTCAGCACCGCCACGGCCCGCATGCCGGCCCGTCTGGCTGCGACAAGGTCATGCGCACTGTCGCCCACCATCGCGATTCGTCCGGCATCGATGCCGCAGTGGCGCGCAAAGGCCAGCAGCATGTCGGGGGCCGGCTTCGGGCGATGGCCGCTGTCGTAGCCGCTGAGCAGGGCGAACAGGTCAAGCACGCCGGCGCTGGCCAGATGGGCCCGCGCGGCGGCTTCGGCATCATTGGTGGCAACGCCCAGGCGCAAGCCGGCAGCACCGAGCCCGCCCAGGAGCGGGCGCAGCGGCACGGCCTCGCGCATGCTTGCGGCGGCGGCGCGTTCGTCCAGCCAGATTGCCAGTTCGGCGGCATCGGTGCCCGGCAGCGCCGCGGCAAGCCGCCGGGCGATGATCTCGGCCGTTTCGGCAATGACCGGGCTGTCGGCGGAAAACCCGCTTGCCGGGTTATAGCCGATGGCATCGCCCAGTCTGCCGGCCAGCGCGTCATCGCCGGAGGAAAGCTCGGCGATGACTGCGCCTGTCCAGCCTTCCCAGGTCGCCCTGAAGTCGAACAGGGTGCCGTCCTTGTCGAAGATCACGGCCTCGATGCGTTGCATGGTGCCCCCGTGGCCGCCGTTCATGTCCAGTGGGTCGCGCCGGCACCGGCAAGCACGGCCTGTGCGCGGGCCGGCGCGGTGCGGTCATGCCCCCGCTCGTCGCAGAAGGCCACAACCCGGGCTTCATCGGCCATGAGGAAGTCGAGCACCCCGGCAAGCAGCGTCTCATCGCCGGCTCCGGAGGCGATATCGGCCGGTGCGGCGCCGGTGGCGGCCAGGAATGCACCCAGCCGGTCGCGTTCCTGCGCGATCCAGTCCAGCGCCTCGGCGGCCAGATCGAGTGCCTTTTCGCGTGACATTGGGCGCATTCCCGATCAGATTCGACATACCCCGGTATCGCCGGGGGACAGGAAAGGAACTCTTAACCATTCCGAAGGAAGAGTGAAGCGCACGGCCGGCAGCATCAGCGAGCACAGAGCAGATGACGCGCAGAATTCTTGTCGTCGATGATATCGCGACCAACAGGATCGTGCTGAAGGTCAAGCTGGCCTCGGCCTGTTACGAGGTCATGCAGGCGGCCGACGGCGAATCGGCCTTGCGCATGGCGCGCGGGTCGCTGCCCGATCTTGTGCTGCTGGACATGATGCTGCCGGATCTGAGCGGGACGGAAGTGTGCCGCCGGCTCAAGGCCGATCCGCGCACCTGCGACATTCCCGTGGTGATGATCACCGCGCTGCGCGATGCGCCGGCCCGGCACGAGGCATTGCGCGCGGGCGCCGATGATTTCCTTTCCAAGCCGCTTTACGAGGCGATGCTGCTGGCGCGCATCCGCAGCCTGCTGCGTGCCCGCGACACCGCCCGCGAACTGCGCCTGCGCGAGGATACCTCGCAGGCGCTTAGTCTGGCCGAGGCGGCGACGCCCTTTGCCCCTGCCTGCGCCGAAACGGATGCAAGGGTGGCGCTGGTGGCGCACAGGGAGGAACAGGCCCGCCAATGGCACGCCAGCCTGGCGCCACACCTGCCGGCAAGATACCTGATCCTGCCGCAGGACATGGCGCTGTCCGACCGCGCCGCCAAGGTCGATCTGTTCGTCATTGCGGCCGATCTGACGCGCAAGGGTGACGGGCTGCGGCTGATGTCGGAACTGCGCTCGCGGCCGGAATCGCGCCATGCCGCCTATTGCGTGGTGCTGTCGCGCGATCCCGGCGAGGTGGGCGCGATGGCGCTTGACCTCGGCGCCAGCGACCTGCTGCTCGAGGATGCCGAACCGCAGGAAACCGCCCTGCGGCTGGCCGCGCAGATCCGCCGCAAGCGTCAGGGCGACCGTTTGCGCATCAGCCTGCGCGACGGGCTTGAACTGGCGGTGATCGACCCGCTGACCGGGCTTTACAATCGCCGCTATGCGCTGCCGCACCTGGCCCGGATCACCGCCGCCGCCCTGGCCGGAGGCCGGCAATGCGCCGTGCTGGCGCTCGATCTGGATGACTTCAAATCGGTCAATGACAGCCATGGCCACGCCGCCGGGGATGCGGTGCTGGCAGAAGTGGCACACCGTCTGCGCGCCGAGATGCGCGGGCATGACCTGATCGCCCGGATCGGCGGCGACGAATTCCTGGCGGTGATGCCGGATACCACCGAAGCACAGGCCCGCGCGGCCGCCGAACGGCTTTGCAGGCATGTCTCCCGCCTTCCGGTGATGCTTCCGGACGGGCGCGGAACGGTGCGGGTCACGCTGTCGGCCGGGCTGGCGATGTCCGGGGGGGCGGGCGCGGCCCCGCCAAGCGGCGCCGGACCGGAGGAAATCGCCGCGGCGATACTGGATCGTGCCGATCGCGCGCTTCTGGTGGCCAAGGCACAGGGGCGTGACCGGGTCTCGCTTGCATCGGGTCCGGCCCCGGCAACCCGCCGCATCGCCTGATCCGGAAAGCGCCCTGGCGCCGCCGCGGTCCGGCGCTGCCCCTGTCGGTCGTTTCCCCCGCGGCTTCCGGCCGGGATGGGTTGCTGATGGCGGTTCCCGTGTTGATCAGGCCGAAAGGTCATGCCGCGCGCCACCCCTGCCGGGCGCTGCGCTGCGCCGGATCTCGGACACAAGCCGGTCGCGGCGCAGGGGTTTGGTCAGGCAGCCGTCAAAGCCTTCCTCCAGATACTGGCCGATCTGGTGCAGCATCGCATTTGCCGTGTAGGCCAGCACCGGAACCGGCAGAGCGCCGGCGGATGCCTCGGTTTCACGCAGGCGCCTGAGTGCCGTGATTCCATCCACATCGGGCATCGAGATGTCGAGAATGCACAGATCAAAGCGGCCCGGCGCGAAGTTGCGCAGGAAATCCTCGCCACCCGCGCAGAGCGTGGTCTTGCAGCCCAGATGCCGCAGCATCGCCTCGAGGATAAGGCGGTTGGTGCGGTTGTCGTCGGCGGCCAGTACCCGCAGCCCGTCGAACGACATGGCGGTTTCGGCCGGCTCTTCGACCGCATCGGCATCGGGCCGGGCATCGGTATCGGCAAGCTCCAGCGGCAGGACAACCTTGACCGTGGTTCCCTGACCGGGCGTGCTGTACACATCGAGACTGCCGCCCATCAGCCCCGCCAGCCGGCGTGTGATCGTCATGCCAAGGCCGGTTCCGCCGAACCGTCGGGTTATCGAACTGTCGGCCTGGCCGAATTCCTCGAACATGCGGGCGATGTCTTCGGCCGACATGCCGATCCCGGTGTCTGCGACCTCGATGGCAATGGCCTCGTCCCCGGCTCCGTCGAGCCGGATGGTCACCGCGCCATCCTCGGTGAACTTCAGCGCATTGCTGACCAGATTGTGCAGGATCTGCGAGATGCGATGCGGGTCGCCGTAGCGGGTTCGTGCCGCGCCTTCGTCGCAGAGCAGCCGGAAGGAAATGCCCTTTTCGGCCGCCCGCAGGGTGTGGACCGCCTCGATCTGCCGGGCCAGCGCCGCGGGCGAAAAGGCAATCCGTTCGATCTGCAGCTGGTCTGCCTCGATCTTGGAAATGTCGAGCAGGTCGTCGATGATGCTGACCAGCAGCCCCCCGGAGTCGCGCAAAAGGTTCAGCAGACGGTGCGCATCGCCCTGCGGGATCATGTCGTCCAGCAGATCGGCGATACCCAGCACGCCATTGAGCGGCGTGCGCATCTCGTGGCTCATCCGGGCGAGGAATCGCGACTTGGCCAGCGTGGCGCGGCGGGCTTCTTCCAGCGCCTCCTCGCGTGCGGTCTCGGCGGCGGCGCGGGCGCTGATCTCTTCCATCGACAGGACAACCCGCCGGCCGGCGGCATCGGGGGCGCCGATGGCCAGTGCGTTCAGCGACAGCATGCGCCGCGGTCCGCCACGCCACGAGGTTGCCATGCGGATGTCGCGCACGGGTTTGCCGGTTTGCCGTGCGATGTCGAAAGGCAAGGCCCCAACCGGCACCGGTGTGCCGTCAAAGGTGGTGAAGGCGATATCATCGGCGATGATCTGACCCAGCATCATCGCTTCGGGAATGCCCAGCGCCGCGCTTGCGGCGGCATTGGCAAAGATCACCCGCCGGTCGGCGTCGAAGACGATGAAGCCCGAAAGACTGGTGTCGAGGATGCTGCGCAGAAAGGCGCGCTCGTCCTCAAGGGCGCGCTGTGCGGCGGCGATGCTGCGCTGGTCTTCCCGGCGGATCAGCAGGGTGGCGATGGCGTCGGCCACCGACTGCAGAAGGAACATTTCCTCGGATGCAAAGGCGCG
>SKWP01000245.1 GCA_007128865.1 Paracoccaceae bacterium | reverse complement strand
CGTTCGAGATAGTTGGCCGGGTTTACCGACAGCGTCGAATCGTCCACCGGCGCACCGTCGGAAATCACCATCAGGATCTTGCGCGCCTCGCGTCGCCCGGCCAGCCGGCGATGCGCCCATTCCAGCGCCTCGCCGTCGATGTTTTCCTTCAGCAAGCCCTCTTTCATCATCAACCCGAGATTGGCACGCACCCGCCGCCAGGGCGCATCCGCGGGCTTGTAGATGATATGGCGCAGGTCGTTCAGCCGCCCCGGCTTGGCTGTCCGGCCGGCGGCCAGCCAGCGTTCGCGGCTCTGCCCGCCTTTCCAGGCCCGGGTGGTGAAGCCGAGAATCTCGACCTTGACCTGACAGCGTTCCAGCGTGCGGGCCAGCACATCGGCACAGATTGCCGCGATCGAGATCGGACGGCCGCGCATGGAACCCGAATTGTCCAGCAGCAGCGTCACCACCGTATCGCGAAAATCGGTATCCTTCTCGACCTTGAAGGACAGCGGCGTCGTGGGGTTGGCCACCACCCGCGCCAGCCGCCCGGCATCGAGGATGCCTTCCTCACGGTCGAATTCCCATGACCGGTTCTGCTGGGCCTGCAACCGGCGCTGCAGCTTGTTGGCCAGCCGGCCCACGGCACCCTTGACCGGTTCGAGCTGCTGGTCGAGCCAGGCCCGCAGGCGTTCAAGCTCGGCCGGATCGGCGAGTTCCTCGGCCCGGATTTCCTCGTCGAATTCGGTCAGATAGGCGCTGTAGTCGGGGTCGGCCTGGGAATGCGGCGGCGGTGGCGGCGGATCCTGCGGCGCCTCGCCCTCGGGCAGGTCGGCGCGCATGTCGAGCTCGTCCTCGGCGCTGTCATCGGCAGCCATGTCGGCCTGTGCGGCCTCCTGGCTCTGGCTGTCGTCGCCGCTGTCGTCCTCATCGCTGTCGGCGTTGTCCTGGCCCTGGCTGTCGGGGCTTTCATCCTCGTCCGCAGAGTCTTCCTGATCGCTGCCTTCGTCCTCGTCGCTGGCGCTGTCGTCGTCGGGGTCGTCGCCAAGCTGGTCGCCATAGCCCAGATCGCGGATCACCTGCCGGGACAGCCGCGCAAAGGCCGACTGGTCGGCCAGCGCCGTTTCCAGCCCCTCCAGCGTTCCGCCGGCCTGTTCCTCGATGAAGCCGCGCCAGAGTTCCATGACGTTGCGCGCGCCTTCGGGCAGGTCGCGCCCGGTGGCGAGATGGCGCACCAGATAGGCCGCCGCAGCTGGCAGCGGCGCATCCGATGCCTGCCGGATCTGCGCATAGCCGCGGCGCGCGGCCTCATGCGCGATGCGCGCATCGATGTTGCCGGCACTGCCGGGCATGTGGCGGGCGCCCAGCGCCTCGCAGCGGGCATATTCCATGGCCTCGTAGAGGTCGCGCGCCATCTGGCCATCGGGGCGATAGCGGTCATGGACGGCGCCGTCGTGAAAGCGGCGCTGAAACGCGAAACCGTCGGCGGTGCCCCGTGCAAGCAACACCTCGTCGCGGGTCATCCGCCGCGTCACCTGCGGCAGACGGACCGAATCCGCGCCCATTCCCGGCGGGTCGACCGAATAGCTGACGTTCAGTTCGCGGTCGTCGGCCATGGTGCGCGTGGCCTCGGCCAGCGCCTTCTTGAAGGGGTCAGCAGGATTGTCTGTCGGGCGGTTCATCTGGTTCCGGGACGGCAGCGGCAGTTCAGGGCCGTGATGCACCCGCCGCGCCGCCGATGCAAGCGCAGTTCGGGAAACGGCCAGAGCGACGGCGGCTGCCGCACCCTCAGACGGCCGAACTGTGCCCGGCCGTGGAATTGCCGTAGGCGTCGAAGACCGAGGCGATCATCCGCGTCAGCGCCCGGCCTTCCTGCGGGATCGAAAGCCCGTCAGGCCCCAGTTCGACAAAGCCGGGAAACCGCTGCACGGCCTCGCGGAACAGCCTGTCGAGCTGGGCCGGCGACACACCGAAGCTGTCCTGCATCTCGGCGGCATCGATGCGGAAATCGCACATCAGAGCCTCGATCATGCGCCGGCGCATCAGATCCTCGCCCGCAAAGGCATGACCGCGCGAGACCGAAAACCGCGCGTCGCGGATCGCCCGTGTGTGGGCTGCGGTGGCCGGCGCATTCTGCGCATAGCCCTGCGGAAAGTAGGATATCGCCGAGGCGCCGATACCAAGCAGCACCTCGGCGGTGTCGTCGGTGTAGCCCTGAAAGTTGCGCCGCAGGGTGCCGGCCCTTGCCGCCCGCGCCAAACCGTCGGTCGGGCGCGCGAAATGATCGATGCCGATTTCCTCGTAGCCATCCCAAAGAAAGAGCTTCCGCGCGGTATCGAACAGGCGCAGGCGCTCTTCGGGTCTGGGCAGGCGGTCGGACGGGATCATCTGCTGGCGCCGCGCCATCCACGGAACATGCGCGTAGCCATAGAGCGCGACCCGGTCGGGTGACAGCGACAGCAGTTTCTGGACACTGGCCGCGATCCGTTCGCGGGTCTGGTCGGGCAGGCCGTAAAGGATGTCGGCGTTCAGGCTGGTCACGCCACGGGCGCGGATCGCATCGGCTGCGGCCTTTGTCACCTCATAGGTCTGGTCGCGGCCGATGGTGGCCTGAATGCCCTCGTCGAAATCCTGCACCCCGATCGAGGCACGGTTCATCCCGGCTTCGGCAAGCGCATCAAGCCGGGCGTCGTCGATTTCGTTCGGGTCGATCTCGACCGAGAATTCGGCATCCGACGCCAGCGGGGCCATGGCCTTCAGCGCCAGGGCCAGGTCGCGAATCATCTGGGGCGCAAGCAGGGTTGGCGTGCCCCCGCCCCAGTGCAGCCGCGAAAGGCTCACCCCGTCGGGCAGCGCGCCTGCCAGCAATCCGATTTCGGCCTTCAGCGTCTCCACATAGGCCGCTACCGGTTCGAGCGTGCTGGTCCCCTGGGTGCGGCAGGCGCAGAACCAGCACAGTCGCCGACAGAACGGGACATGCATGTACACCGATATTCTGGAACCGGGGGGAATCGCCCTGATCCAGTCGCCGAAGGTATCGGCGCCCACATCGGCCGAAAAATGGGGGGCGGTCGGATAGCTGGTGTAACGCGGAACACGCGCGTCAAACAGCCCCAGCCGCATCAGTTGCGAGTCGGATGCCATTGGGGTAGCCTGTCTTGGAAACGCCGCGAACACATTGACATGAATCAAACCGATGCCGAAGGCACCTGCCCTTTTTGAAGCGCTGCCCTCGCAGCAATGTGCCGACTGTCCAATCAGGCATCGGGCCGTCTGCGCGCTGTGCGAAAGCGATGATCTCGCCAAGCTCGAGCAGATGAAATACTATCGCAGCTTCGAGGCCGGGCAGACGGTGGTCTGGTCGGGCGACGAAATGGATTTCGTCGGCTCCGTCGTCACCGGCATCCTGACCCTTACCCAGACCATGGAAGACGGCCGCCGCCAGATGGTCGGGCTGCTGTTGCCATCGGACTTTGTCGGCAGGCCGGGCCGTTCCTCGGCGGCATATGACGTGACGGCCACATCCGACGTGGTGATGTGCTGCTTCCGCAAGCGCCCCTTCGAGGAAATGATGCTGCGCACCCCCAGCCTCGGAAACCGGCTGTTGCAGATGACGCTGGATGAACTCGATGCCGCGCGGGAATGGATGCTGCTGCTGGGCCGTAAATCCGCGCGCGAAAAGATCGCCAGCCTCATTGCGATCATCGCGCGCCGGGATTCGGCGCTGAAGCTGCGCAACACCGGCAACGACCTGACCTTCGATCTTCCCCTCACCCGCGAGGCGATGGCGGACTATCTGGGGCTGACGCTCGAAACCGTCAGCCGGCAGGTTTCGGCGCTGCGCAAGGATGGTGTGATCGTGCTTTCGGGCAAGCGGCAGGTCACCATCCCCGATTTCGACCGGCTCATGGAAGAAACCGGCGACGACGCCGACGGTGGGTATCCCGGCTGACGCAGCGGAAACCGATTGCTCCCGATCAATCCTTCGCGCCTGCCCTGCGACAGGCGGCAACGCTGCAAGGAAATCAGTTCAGAAGGCCGGCGTGGCGCATGGCCGCGTCGATCTCTGATGCCACGGCGGGGGTGACACCCTCAAGCGGAAGCCTTACCTCGTTGCGACAACGCCCCAGCCGCGAAAGCCCGTATTTCGCACCCGCCACGCCCGGCTCGAGAAAGATTGCCCTGTGCAGGGGCATCAGCCTGTCCTGGTACTCCAGTGCCGCGGCGTAGTCACCGCGCAAGGTGGCTTGCTGGAATTCCGCGCAGAGCCGCGGGGCAACATTGGCCGTAACCGAAATGCAACCGACCCCTCCATGCGCGTTGAAACCCAGCGCCGAAGCGTCTTCTCCGGAAAGCTGGATGAAGTCCTGGCCACATGTCCGGCGCTGATGCGACACGCGAACGACATCGCCGGTGGCGTCCTTGACGCCGATTATGCGCGGCAGCTGTGCAAGCACTCCCATCGTGTCGGGGGTCATGTCGACAACCGACCTGCCGGGGATGTTGTAGATGATGATGGGCAGGTTGCAGCAATCGTGCACAGCCCTGAAATGCGCGATCATGCCGGCCTGGGTGGGCTTGTTGTAATAGGGCGTCACCACCAGCGCCGCATCGGCACCGACACGTTCGGCATGCTGCATGAACCGCACCGCCTCGACGGTGTTGTTCGAACCGGCCCCGGCGATGACCGGCACGCGCCCGGCCGCGGCCCTGACCACCTCTTCGATGACGCGCTCGTGCTCATCATGGGTCAGCGTCGGGCTTTCGCCCGTGGTGCCCACCGGAACCAGCCCGTGGCTGCCTTCGGCGATGTGCCATTCGACCAGCGCGACCAGCGTGTCGAGGTCAAGCGCACCGTCCTTGAACGGTGTGACGAGGGCGGGCATGGAGCCTTTGAACATCGCGGTGTTTCCCCTCAGGCGGCCCGCGTCGCTGCGCGGGGGCTTCGGCTGTCGCCTTTGTGTTTTGTCGCCGGCTCTGGCGCGGTTAGACTCGGGTCGGAAAAACTTCAAGCCGAAAGACGCGCATGCTTCGAAAACTGGCTCTGGCCACGGTGGTGGCGCTGACCTGTTCCGGCGGTTTCGTCACCGCCCTGCCCGCTTCTGCCTCTCAGGCGACACCGCCGCCGATGCGGGCCGCCGGCCTTCTGGCAAGGGCGCTGGAAGAAGCCGGCAGGGAAAACTGGGCGACCGCCTTTATCGTCGCCCAGAATGCAGGCCCGCTTGCCGTGGCACTGGTGGAATGGCAGCGGCTCAGGGCCGGCGAAGGGGACTGGCGCGCGGTGCTGGATTTCGCGGCGGTGCATCCCGACTGGCCCGGCATCGGCTGGAAGTTCCGCCAGGCCGAGGAAGGCCTTGCCACCGCGCCGCCGCCGGCCGAGGCCGTGATCGCCTATTTCGCCGATCATGCCCCGGCCACGACAGAAGGCGCCCTGACCCTGCTGGCGGCGCTGCAGGCCACCGGACAGGGCAGCGCCGCAGCCGATCTCGCCCGCCGAATCTGGCGCAGCCACGACCTTGATGCCGATCAGCAGGCCGCGTTGCTGGCCGGCTTCGGCGCCGTTCTGGCGCCGCTGCATGCCGAGCGGCTGGACACCCTGCTGTGGCGCGGCGCCTCGGGGCAGGTGGGCCGGCTGCTGCCGCTGATGGGTCAGGGCCATGCCCGCCTTGCCGCCGCACGGCTGGGGCTGCGCAACCGTGTGGACGGCGTCAATGCATTGATCGCCGCGGTTCCTGCCGCGCTGGCCGATGACCCCGGCCTGGCCCATGACCGTTTCCAGTGGCGTCTTGCTGCAGGGATGCATGACACGGCGGCCGAACTGATGCTGGAACGCTCGGCCATGCCGGCCGGGCTGGGACGGCCCGAGGCCTGGGCGCGAGGCCGGGCTCTGCTGGCGCGGCGGGCGCTGGGCGAGGGCAACGCGCAACTGGCCTATCGGCTTGCGGCCGGGCACGGGCTGCAGTCGGGCGCGCAATTCGCCGATCTGGAATGGCTGGCAGGCTTCATCGCCCTGCGCCGCCTGAACGATCCGGCAGCCGCCCTGCGCCATTTCCAGACCCTCAGGGTCAGTGTCGGCACACCCATAAGCCTTGCCCGCGCCGGTTACTGGGAAGGCCGCGCCCATGCGGCGCTGGGCGATGCCGAAACTGCGCAGGCCGCCTATGCATTCGCGGCCGAGCACCAGACGACCTTCTACGGCATCCTCGCCGCCGAGGCCGCCGGCCTGCCCATGGACCCCGCGCTTGCCGGAAACGAGCCGGTGCCCGACTGGCGCGCGGCCGCATTTCGGCAATCGAGCCTTCTGCAGGCCGCGCTATTGCTGCGCGAGGCGGGCGAATGGCATCTTGCGCGGCGCTTCGTGCTGCATCTGGCGCAATCCCTGCCGGCCACCGAACTGGCCGCGCTGGCCCATCTGGCCATGGACCTTGATGAACCGAACTGGGCCGTCAACATCGCCAAGATCGCAGCACAACAGGAAATCGTTCTGCCGCGGGTACTGTTCCCGATCACCGCGCTGGCCGATCAGGGGCTGCCGGTGCCGACCGAGCTGGTGCTTGCCATCGCCCGGCAGGAAAGCGAATTCGATCCGCGCGCGGTCAGCCCGGCCGATGCGCGCGGGCTGCTGCAGGTGCTGCCGGGGACCGCACAGATGATGGCCCGGCGCATCGGGACCGAGTATTCCGAGTCGCGGCTGACAACCGACGGCCCCTACAACGCCCGGCTCGGGGCCGAATACCTGGCCCAGCTGACCGAGGAATTCGGCCGTTCCTGGATACTGGTTGCGGCAGGCTACAACGCCGGACCGGGCAGGCCGCGGCGCTGGATGCAGGATCTGGGCGACCCACGCAACGCCTCGGTCGACCCGATAGACTGGATCGAGAGCGTTCCCTTCGCGGAGACCCGCAACTACATCATGCGGGTGATGGAAGCGTTGTGGGTCTACAGGGCAAGGCTGAACGGCGGGCCGGTTCCGCTGCAACCGCTTGCCGATCTGCGCGCAGGATAGGGCCGCCCGCCCGAGTGGGGCGGTCGGGAGCGGCCCGGCGGCGCTGCGCGCCTTGCTTCCGGGCCAGGGGGCCGACAGCCGGGACGCCGCCCCCTATCCGTGGCGAAATGGTCGCAACACCATCTCGATGCCGAGCAGAAGCAGCCCGATCAGAAAGACATTGCGAAAGACCGCAGGGTTGATCCGGAAGCGCAGCCGCTGCCCTGCCCACATGCCGGCCAGAGCGGGAAGCACGGCAAGCGTTGAGAGCCCGATGCCCTGAAGGGTGAAGGCGCCATGCACCCCTATCCCCGCGGCAAGTGCCAGCGTGGACACCGTGAACGACAACCCCAGAGCCTGAACCAGCTGATCCCGGGAAAGCCCGAGTGCCTGCAGGTAGGGCACAGCCGGGATCACCATGATCCCGGTGCCGCCGGTGACCAGACCGGTCCCGCCGCCGATGACCGGGGAAAGCCATCGTTCAACACCCGCCGGCACCTGAATCTGACGCGCGAGAAGCGTGTATACGGAATAGCCGACCAGCGCCGCGCCGAGCGCCGCAGTCGTCGTGCGGGTGTCGCCACCAACCAGCAGTCCTGCGCTCAGCAATGCACCGACAACGATCGCCAGCATCATCGGCCAGAGCCGACGGGCGATCGGACCGACGGCGGGGCCGGAAACGAACTGCCAGACATTGGTGATGAGGGAGGGAACCACCAGCAGGCTGGCAGCAACGAGCGGTGAAACGAGCGCCCCCAGCACGGCCATGGCCACAGTCGGCAATCCCATGCCGGTCACGCCCTTGACAAGCCCGGCGCCGAAAAAGGTCGCTCCGACCGCGATCATCAGGGGCAGCGATGACTCGAGCATGCCCCTCTGTTATCCGACACCGGCCGGTGCACAAGCCGGATGTCTGCCCCGCGGTCCCTGCAAGCGAACGAAATCCTGCACAAGGGCACGCGGCAGGGCAAGCAAGGCGAACGCAATGAGGATTCGCCCTGCGGTTTGCCGGGTTTCCCGGGCTGCCCGATGCTACAGATACCCCTCGCTGCGAAAGGAAAGCGTGCGTTCGCGGCCGATGATCAGATGGTCGTGCAGGGTTATCGACAGCGCCCCGGCGCCGGTGCGGATCTGTTCGGTCATGGCGATGTCGGCCTTGCTGGGGGTGGGGTCGCCCGAAGGGTGATTGTGCACCAGGATCAGGGCCGAGGCGTTGAGTTCCAGCGCCCGCTTGATCACCTCGCGCGGGTAGAGCGGCACATGATCGACCGTGCCACTGGCCTGGGCCTCATCGGCAATCAGCCGATTCTTGCGGTCAAGGTACAGCACCCGCACCTGTTCGGTTTCCCGATGCGCGAGCGCGGTGTTGCAATAGTCGATCAGCGCATCCCATGACGAAATGACCGGCCGGTGCAAGACCCGCGCCCGCGCGAGCCGCTGGGCGGCGGCTTCCACGATCTTCAGCTCAACGATCACCGCCGGGCCGATTCCCGGCACCTCGGCCAGCCGTGCGGGCGGGGCCGAGACCACGGAATTGAAATCGCCGAAGGCTTCCAGCAGCCGCCGCGCCAGCGGCTTCACATCCTGCCGGGGGATGGCGCGAAACAGCACCAGTTCCAGCAATTCGTAATCCGGCATCGCCGCGGCACCGCCCTGCATGAACCGGTCACGCAGCCGGGCGCGGTGATCGCGCAGGTAGGATGGCAGCCGTGCCGCCTTTGCCGCCGGCGTGCCGCCATCCGGTTCGGCCCGCGGAAAGGCGAGCGGCAGGACAGGCTCGGAAAGCTGAAACGCAGGGCCGGGCATGGCACCAGCATGCCTGCCCGATGGTAAACGCCCGGTTAAACACTAACAGGCTGCTGAAGAAGTCTCCCGACTACCCGTCTCGACAATCGAGCTCGGGAAACTGTTCTACACCACGCCTGCCACGGGTTCCGCCCGGGCGACCAGCCCGGGCCGCGCCCGACCCTTGGGTCACGCCAAAGGCGTGCCTGCGGAACGACGAGGGCGCATT
>SKWP01000113.1 GCA_007128865.1 Paracoccaceae bacterium | reverse complement strand
CCTTGTCGGCAGCCTGGCCGAACCGGATATTCGCGTGGCCGCGGGTTCCGAAATCGGCCCCTGGGGCGGCCCGGCCTTCGACATGGCCGAGGCGACGGGGCTGGGCGCATGGCTGCTGCTGGCCGGCCTCGACACCGACGCCGCCGTTCCCGGCCCCGGCGCGCCGCCTCCGGGCGACGATGGAACGCCCGGCGATGATGACGACGACGGAAAGCCGGGCGACGATGACGACGATGGCAAGCCCGGCGATGATGACGACGATGGCGAGCCGGGCGATGACGACGACGGCAAGCCGGGCGACGATGACGACGACGGCAAGCCGGGCGATGATGACGACGATGGCAAGCCCGGTGACGGCCAGCAGGATCAGTCGCCGGAGCGGCCGACCGCGCCCGGTTACGTCCGGGATGCCGGCGGGAATGATGCCGACGCATCGGGCGGGCGGATCGTCGACGGGGGCCGCGGCACAGGCGGCGGTGCGCCGGTACCGGGTTTCCGCAACGACAGTGGCATCGGCCGCGAAGACCGGCGCCCGCAAGGCGAAGAGGCCGATGAGGAAGACGAGGAAGAGGCCCGCCGGGACGAACGGCGCTGACCGTCGGCGCCTCGGGCGTATCCCTGCGGCGCTTGCCGCGGCCTTGCTGGCGCTGCCGGCCGCAGTCTCGGCGCAGGCGCCGGACCCGCAGCCGGAGGCTTTCGGCGATTGGGTGCTGGTTCGCGCGGCGGGCGTATGCCAGCTGCGCCAGACCCGGCTGAGTGCGCAAAGCGGGGCGGTTCTGCTTGAAATGCTGTTGTTGCCGCCGGGCAATGGCGATGACGGCGCGCTGGCCGGGTTGCGGGTTCCGCTGGGGGTGAGCCTGCCCGACGGGATTGCCTGGCGCCACCCTGCCCGCCCCGGCGAAGCCATCGCCCTGGCCTGGCAGCATTGCGACCCCGCTCTGTGCCTGGCCGCCGGGGCGATCAGCGGCGCCGAACTCGACCGGCTGAAACGCGGCGAGCGGATCGAGGTGGGCTTTCGCCCCCTGCCCTCGGCCAATCCGGTCCGCCTGCCGGTTTCGCTGCGCGGGGTGACGGCGGGCTGGCGGGCGCTGGAGGCCTGCGTTTCCTCGGGCGACTGACGGCCGCAGTGGCGGGCCGGTTTTGCCCATGACATCGGCGGTGCGGGTTGCCGTTCGATGCCGGCGCCAGGCGGCAGAAACGCGCGCCTGCGACCGACCCGGGCGCAGCCCGGCAGCCCGCGCGTTTGGTGAAGGATCCGACTTGTGCTATCCTGCATCCGGGAACAGCGGAGCGCGAACGGGATGGAAGCGGACGGACTTGTGGTCCTTGTCGGCACCGGCAAGGGCGTGTTTCTGGTCAGCGGCGGCGCGGACCGCTCGGACTGGGCAGTCGAAGGGCCCTACTGCGACGGCTGGGCGATCAATCATGTTGCGGGGGATCCCGCAACCGGCACCATCTGGGCCGGCGGCGGTGGCGAATTCTTCGGCGCCGGGGTCTGGCGATCCGGAGACGGCGGCCGGAGCTGGCAGCTTTCCAGGCTGACCCGCGGGACAATGGACGACTGGGCGGCCAATGATGCCGATTTCGCCAGAATGATGGGCTTGAGCGACGAGGCCCTGCCCTTCGGCAGCGAATTCGAACAGATCTGGTCGCTCTGCCACGCCCACGGGACGTTATATGCCGGCACCAAGCCCGCCGGTCTGCTGGCCAGCCGCGACGGTGGCCGGACATGGGAGCGCATCCGCGGGCTGACGGACCATCCCTCGGCCGAAAGCTGGAACCCCGGCGCGGCCGGGCTGGTGCTGCACAGCATCGTGCCGGACCCCGCCGATGCGGCGCGGATGTGGGTTGCCATCTCGGCCGCCGGCGTCTTTGCAACCGAAGACGGCGGCGCCACATGGGAACGGCGCAACAGGCTTTCAAATGCCGAAGCCTGCGCCGGGCACGATCATCCCGCAGCCCCCGCCAACGGCGAGGTCGGCCATTGCGTGCACAACATGATGCGCGCGGCGGGTGCGGGCGATGTGCTGTATCAGCAGAACCACCACGGCGTCTGGCGGTCGCCCGACGGCGGCCGGCGGTGGGACGACATTACCGAAGGGCTGCCCTCGACCTTCGGTTTCCCGATCCGGGTGCATCCGCGCGACCCCGAGACAGTGTGGACCCTGCCGCTGAACGGCGACATGGCCGGTCGCTTTCCGCCCGATGCGGCGGCGGCAGTGTGGCGGTCGCGCGATGGCGGCAGGAGCTGGCAGGCGCTGCGAAACGGCTTGCCGCAAACCGCCTGCTATTTCACCGTGCTGCGGCAGGCCATGGCCGGGGATGCGCGCGACCCCGCCGGAGTCTATTTCGGCACCAACAGCGGGTCGGTTTTTGCCAGCCTCGACGAAGGCGAAACCTGGCAGGAGATCGCCCGCCACCTGCCGACCATCCTTGCGGTGGAAGTGCTGGACCGGGCGGTCTGATACCGGATCAATCCAGTGTTTCGGCGGCATCCACGCCCCAGAGTGCCGCACGCGGCGCCCAGCCGCGAAGCCTTTCGGCATCCAGCCGGCACCATTCCGGCCCGCAGGACAGCACGCGCGCAACCACACCGGCCTCCAGCCAGGCGGTAACGGGCGCGCGTTCGTCAGCCTGAAGGCGCAACGCCGTCATGTCATCGACCACCAGCACGGTCCGGACGCCTGACAGCAGTGAATGATGCATCCAGCCGCCGAACCCTTCGGCGTCTTCCACCCGGCGCCAGTGCTCGAACTCGGCAGTGACCCGCAACGGCATGCCCCTGCGCCGGAATACCCAATCCACCCGATGGGTCATGCCGGGGCCACGACGGGCATTGCCTTCGCCGGATTTCAGGGAAACGAACCGTGGCATCGGCAGTCCGGTGACCGGTCCGGTGGTGCGCGATTCCTGTGACTCGGCGGCATACGCGGGTTCAGGGCCGATCGCCACCGCCATGAACATCGCCAGCATCACCGCCGCAGCCGGGCGCGTCCACCACTGCCACTTCATCTTTCTGCCCGTTCCTTGCCTGCCATTCATGCGTTGCGCAAGAATCTTGCTTGCCGGCGCTTGTCTGTCGCGCCGCTATCGGTCACCCTGCCAGCATCCGCCCGGATGTCCAAGCCCGAAGGAGGGGCCAATGCCCGCACAGCACCTGACTGTTGTCGTGACGCGACGGTTGCCCGAGGCCGTCGAGACCCGCTTGAAGGAACTCTTCGATGTGGAACTGCGCGACCCTGACCGCCCCATGGCCCGCGAAGAGCTTGCTGCCGCCATGCGCCGGGCCGATGTGCTGGTGCCCTGTATCGCCGATACCATCGATGCCCCGCTTCTGGCCCAGGCCGGCGACCGGCTGAAGCTGATCGCCAATTATGGCGCCGGGGTGGACCATATCGACGTCGCAACCGCCCGGCAGCGCGGGATTCTGGTCTCCAACACGCCGGGGGTGGTGACCGAAGATACCGCCGACATGACCTTGGCGCTGATCCTTGCCGTCACCCGGCGCATACCCGAAGGTCTGACAAAGATGCAGTCGGGCGACTGGCAGGGGTGGGCGCCGATGGCGCATCTGGGCAGCCGCATCGGCGGCAAGCGGCTGGGCATACTGGGCATGGGCCGGATCGGGCAGGCGGTGGCGAAGCGGGCAGGCGCCTTTGGCATGCAGATTCATTACCACAACCGCCGCCGGCTGCGCCCCGAGGTCGAGGCGCCGCTCGAAGCCACCTATTGGGAAAGCCTCGACCAGATGCTGGCGCGCATGGATATCCTGAGCATCAACTGCCCGCACACCCCGGCAACCTTCCACCTTGTCAACGCACGCAGGCTGAAGCTGATGAAACCCTCCGCGGTGATCGTGAACACCTCGCGCGGGGAGGTCATTGACGAGAATGCGCTCACCCGGGCGCTGCGCGCGGGCGAGATCGCCGGCGCCGGACTCGATGTGTTCGAACAGCGCCACCATATCAACCCGCGCCTGCGGGAAATGCCGAATGTGGTGCTTTTGCCGCATATGGGCTCGGCCACCATCGAGGGCCGGCTCGAGATGGGAGAGAAGGTGATCATCAACATCAAGACCTTCGCCGACGGTCACCGCCCCCCCGATCAGGTGGTGCCGGGGATGCTGTAGGCCGGTGCGCCACCGGCGCCCGGCGGCAGTGGCAGCCTTCGAGCCACCACTCTACCCGACCGGGCGCGCGCGCGGCCGCAGCCGACACGGTTCCGGCCCGTCAAGGGCGCGCGATTCCAGGGTCGGCCCGGCGAGAACAGTTCACCGGCACGCTCGCGCAGCAGCGGCAGCAAGAAGTGCCCAGATCCGGGGCGGATCCAGTGGCAGTTCCTTCGGTTCGACCCCGTAACGCGATAGCGCCGCGGCTACCGCATTGGCCACCGCCGCCCCCGGCCCTGCTATTGCATCCTCACCGGCGCCCTTCACGCCCAAGGGATTGCGGGGCGTGGGCGCCAGTGCCAGCGTGACGGCATCAAGCTGCGGGAAATCTGCCGCGGTCGGAAGCATGTAGTCTGCCAGCGAGGCCGTTCTCAACTGCGCCTCGTCATCATAGACAAGGTGTTCGAGCAGCGCTCCACCCAGGCCCTGGACGATTGCGCCAATCTTCTGTCCGCGCACGATCGCCGGGTTCACGATCCGGCCTGCGTCCTCGACCGCAAGATAGTCGACGATCTCGACATGGCCGGTTCCGACATCGACGGCGACATGGGCCACATGTGTGCCGTAGCCGAATGGCTTTTCGGCGCCGCCGAAACTGCCGCGACCTTCGAGTGGTGCAAGATCGGCGAATGCGGTCGACTGCCCTTCCGCCTTGCACGCGCGCCCGTCCTGCAGCCGGATTTCATCGCCCGTGCAACCGAAGCGCGCCGCGGCCGCATTGCGTATCGCATCGCGCAAGGCCCTGGCCGCCACCACGATCGCGTTGCCGCCCATGATCAGCGACCGCGAATGAAAGCTGCCGTGGCCCTCATCGAGAAGGCTGGTCGATCCATGGCATATCCTGATCCGCTCGGGATGCAGGCCGAGTTCGTCTGCAACGATCTGGGTAAATGTTGTTTCTATGCCCTGCCCCAGCGCCGAAGAGCCCACGTGGACACGAACATTGCCGTCCTGCTGGAGGTAGAGGCAGGCATGTTCCCCCGGTCCGGCGCCGCTACTGTCGATGACACATGCCAGCCCGAGGCCGTGCAGCCGCCCCGCGACCTCCCTTCCGTCCAGCTTCCTGCGTTCGGCCCAGCCGAAATCTTCGAGGCAGCGATCGAATACGGCGCGGTAATCGCCCGTATCATAGCTTGCCGGCCCCTCGTAGGGTACCAGCTGCCCGATCGAATAGGGCAGGTCCGAAGCCGCGATCAGGTTCATCCGCCGGAATTCATCGGGCGCGATGCCGAGATCGCGCGCAGCCATATCCATCAGGCGTTCGCGAAAGAATGCTGCCTCGAACCGACCGGGGCCGCGATAGCTTCCCACGGGCGTTCTGCTGCTCAGGGCCGCGACAACGTGCAGATCAAGCACCGGAACGTGATAGGGACCGGCAAGAAACTGCGCAGCCCGGGACGGCACGATGGGGCCTGTAGGCGAAACATAGGCGCCCAGATCGGCGGCAATCTCGCCGCGGAGCGCGATGATCCTTCCCTCGCTCGTGCAGGCGATTTCAAGGCTGCATTCCATTTCGCGCGAATGCGCGGTCGCCATGAAATGCTCGCGCCGGTCCTCGATCCATTTCACCGGCCGGCCCACTGCGCGGGATGCAAACGGAACGAGGAAATCCTCGGGGTAGAACTCTCCGCGCACCCCGAAGCCCCCACCAACGTCGAGTTCGATGAGTTCGACCATTTCCTGCGCCAGACCGAGCATCCGGGCGAGGTGATTGCGGATGAAGAACGGCACCTTTGCCGCGCCACGGACGGTCAGGCGGCCTTGCCCTGCATCCCATTGCGCCACGAGGCCGCGCGTTTCCATCGGCACGGCAGTGTGGCGCTGAATCCGAAACGACTCGGTCCTTCGGTAGAGCGCGGCATCATCCGCCATTGCCGGATCACCGCGCGTGACCTGATAGTCTGCGACCAGATTCGTTCCTGCTTCGGGATGCAACAGCGTGGCGTTTCTTCGTGCATCGCCGATGCCGGAAACGGGATCCAGCGGTTCGAAATCGACTTCGATGCGATCCAGAGCGTCTTCAGCCAGTTCCTGGCTTTCGGCAAGCACGATTGCCAGCGGTTCGCCCACATAGCGCACGCAACCTTCGGCGATGACCGGCTGAAGAAATCGTTCCGCACCCTCAATCGGCGCAATTCGTATCGGAATTCGGGGAATCGGACGCGGCAGGTCGGCTGCCGAAAGCACAGCCACCACACCCGGCAGCGCCCTGGCTTCGCTTGTGTCGATGCGCCTTACGATCGCATGCGCCATGGAACTGCGGAATACAGCGGCATTCAGCATTCCCGGAAGCTGCACATCGTCGATGAATTCGCCCTTGCCGGTCAAGAGGCGCTGATCCTCGACCCGGGGCATCGAAGAACCGACATAGGTGTTGGCTTTTGTCATTTGCCCTTCCCCGCCGGTTCGGCAGCACCACAGAGATAGGCTTCGCGCGCATCGAGTATCGCCTCGACGATCGGCAGGTAGCCGGTGCAGCGACACAGATGGCCCGACAGAACCTCGATCACCCGCGCGCGATCCGCCTTTGGTTCGGCCGACAGGAGGGCATGGGCCGACATCAGGATACCCGGCGTGCAGAACCCGCATTGCAACGCATGATGCCGACGGAAGCTTTCCTGAAGCGGGCCGAGTGCTGCCGCGCCGGCCAGCCCTTCGACGGTGGCAATCGCCCGCCCCTCGACCTGAACGGCCAGCATCAGGCAGGCACGCACCGCCGCACCGTCCACCAGCACGGTACATGCCCCGCAGATACCGTGCTCGCACCCGATATGCGTGCCGGTCAGACGCAGATCATGCCTCAGGCAATCCGCGAGGCTGCGCCGGGGTTCGACCGAAACCGCGACCATCCGGCCATTCACGGTGAGGTTTACAAGCCGGGGATCAGCCATCACCACCTGCCACCGCCTTGAACACTTCGTTCAGCCCGCGGCCGAGCAATTCCGTTGCAAGCGCCTTGCGGTATCCGGCTGGCGCATGAATGTCGCCGTCGGCCACCAGATGCCGTTGCGCGATCAGGACGGCCTCGCGAATGTGGGCAGTATCGGCAGGCTTTGCCTCGAGAAACGCCTCGACCGCGTCAACACGCTGCGCGACCTCCCCCAGCCCGAAACATGCGATGTGCCAGTTTCGACAGACGCCCGCCTGCCGGTCCGGATCGCAATACATGGCCACGCCGGCCAATGCGAAGTCACCGCTCCGCCTCGCGAACTCGCGAAAATGCCAGAGGCGCCCCGCCGGCCAGATCGGAAAGCGCACCGCCGCAACCAACTCGCCCTCCCGCAGGTCGGTTTCCATTGCGCCCAACAGAAAGTCCCGGGCCGCAATGCAACGCTTTCCATCGCGTCCCACGACGTCGATCATGGCATCCGAAACCAGGCAGATGGCCGGGAATTCCGCTGCCGCATCGGCATGCGCAAGGCTGCCACCCAGCGTGCCCCGGTTACGCACCTGATAATGCGCGACATGGCGCACCGCTTCGACGAGCAGCGGGTGTGCGTTTGCGATCACCGGTGAGCAGAGAACATCGCACCAGCGCACCAGCGCCCCCAACCGCAGGCTGTCACCGTTCAGCTCAATTCCATCCAGACCGGGGATGGCCGACAGATCGATCAGTGCCTTTGGCGCCACCAGCCGAAAAGCCATCATCGGAAGGAGGCTTTGCCCACCGGCGAGCGGCAAGGCCTCGCCGTCATAAGACAAAAGCAGATCCACCGCTTCCGGCAGGTCACCCGGACGATGGAATTCGAAGGGTGGGAATTTCAAATCGCACCTGCATCGATTTCTGTGATCATGAAGTGGTATCACGGGCCGGGCGCGTGTCAAGTTGCCGCCACCCGCCCGATGCCGGACAGCAGCCAGGTCCGGGCCCTGCCCATGATCCGGTCAAGGGTGCCCGGAAAACCCGCAAGTCGAGCACAGCCGGCATGCCGGCGCTCAGTCTGCCGATTCGTGCAAATGCCGTTCGAAGCGCTCGATTAGGGCATGCATCTGCTTCCGGGCTGCGATGAACTCACCCGAGCTGGCCCGGGCCGCCATGTCAGCTTCGAATTGTGCCGCGTCGGCGAATCGACACTGCCACTTCACGCTCGGCCCCTGGCCGTCGAGGCGCACGAAGATTTCCCCGGGTTCGAGGCCAAGCGCGACGCGGATCGCCGTGGCTGTGCGACGCTGTGCAAGCACTTCGGCCTCCTTGCCCGGCAGCGGATAGTAGTTCGTCGTTTCAAGGATCATGCCCGTATCTCCCCTGACATTCTTCACCGTCCGGGCGCTCTTGACGCGCCTGTGCGACAACCCTAAAGTGTGATCACAAACAGTGATCTTATCCATCATACGCGAAACCCGGCGGAGGGAAAACTCATGCCAAACATCAAGTCGGTCGAGACGATCGTCGTGCAGCTGCCGACACGGCGCGAGCATAAATGGGCGGGGCTGACCGAAGTGATCGGGCGTTATGTTCTGGTCAAGATGACCGATACGGATGGGCGCGTCGGCTGGGGTGAGGCACCCGCACTGAAGGACTGGGGCGGAGAGTTCGGACGGTATTACGGCGAATCGGCCAAGATCGTCAAAGCAGTCATCGACACCTACCTCACGCCGGCCGTCGTCGGCATCGAGCTGGGAAACATTGCCGAGCTTCACAAACGGATGGATGCAATCATCCGGGGCTACCCGTACGCCAAGGCGGCCGTGGAGTTCGCGGCCTACGACCTGACCGGCCGGTGGCTGGATGTCCCCGTGCATACCCTGCTTGGCGGAAAATCCCGCGACAGCGTGCCCGTCACGCATTCAATCGGCCTGATCCCGATCGAAGAAGCCCGCGCCGAGGTTGCGCAGGTAGCCAAGGAAGGCATCCGCACCATCAAGATCAAGATCGGTGTTGATCCCGATCGTGACATCAGGATGGTGCATGCAGTACGCGAGGCGGCCGGCGACGCGATGGAGATCTGCGTCGACGCCAACGAAGGTTATCGGACGCCCGGCGAGGCCGTTCAGATCTACCGCCAGTTCGAATCCTGCCGCATCAAGTATGTGGAACAGCCGGTCATGGGGATTGAACGCATATCCGAGGTTGCGCGCCGCATCGATGCGCCGGTCATGGCTGACGAGTCGGCATGGAACGGGCATGACGCGATTCAGATCATTGCGAATGGCCAGATCCAGATCGTGTCCATCTACACGACCAAGGCGGGCGGCCTCTACAAGGCGATGGGCGTCGGAGCCATATGCAGCGCCGCCGGGATCATCTGCAATGTCAACGGTTCGATCGAGACCGGGATCGGCAATCTTGCCAATGTCCAGCTTGCCGCAGCATCGCCTGCAGTCACCTTGTCCTGCGTCATTCCCGTATCGGTGCCTGCCGAGGCGCAGACCGGACAGCTTGGCGGCATCTATTACAGGGACGATTTCCTGACCGCCCCGATGAAGCTGGAAAACGGCGCGATCGTGCTTCCCGATGGCCCCGGCATGGGCATCGATGTGAACCTCGACAAGATTGAGAAATACCGGGTCGAACTTTAGGGCATGAAGGATAGTCAGATGCGCGCCGAGATTGTCGCCAAGCAGAAGAAGGCAATGAACGAACACGGGCTGGATGCCATCATTTCCTGTTCGCCCGAGAGTTTCGCCTATGTTGCGGGTTTCGTTGTTCCCAGTCAGCCGCTCATTAGGCACCGCCATGCCATGGCTATCGTGACTGCCGACGGGTCTTCCCAGCTGTTCGGGGTCGACATGGAGGCCAGCACGATACACCGACGCCAGCCGGATACGCCGACGCGCATCTGGGCAGAGTTCTCGGACGATCCGATGCTTGTCCTTGCCGACCAGCTCAGGGAACTCGGCCTTGACAGCGCAAGGGTCGCAATCGAGCTCGACTATCTGCCGGCGGGTGACTTCGCGCGACTTACCGCGGCGCTTCCGAAAGCCCGTTTCACGCCGGCCGAGGGTATCCTTGCACGGCTGCGTCAGCTCAAGACACCCGACGAGATCGATCTGCTTCGCCGTCTGTCGCGCATATCCGATCAGGCCATTCACGACGCCCTCGCCGCCGTTGACGAAGGCGACTGCGAAATGGACATTGCCGGCCACCTGACCCGCAATGTCTTTTCGCTTGGCGCCGAGCACTTCAAGCTTCTGATCGTCGCCACCGGCGAGCGCAGCGTCCTGCCGAATGTCGGCCCTTCGGAACGCCTGCTGAAGCGCGGCGACGTCTGTCGGGTCGAGATTTTTTCGGTGATCTCCGGCTATCATGCAGGTGTCTGCCGAACCGCCGTGGTGGGCGAACCGCCCGAGCATGCAGAACCGATCTGGGCGCATCTGGTCGACTGCAAGTACGAAATCATGGAAAAGGTGAAACCCGGGGCAAGCTGCCGCGAGATCTACGAAAGCTTCATTGCAAAGCTTGCCAGGATGAATCTCCCGCCGATCTCGTTCGTGGGCCACGGTATCGGACTGCATCTTCACGAAAACCCCTATCTTGGCGTCACCCCGATTCTGGGAAAGCCCGGCAACGATGCGGAAATCGAGGAAAACATGGTGCTCGGCTTCGAGCCGCTCTGTTATGACACGGGTTACGGTTTCGGGATGCAGAACAAGGATATGCTGCTCGTCACGGCAGCCGGTTCCGAGTTGCTGTCCGACTACTCGAACACCGACAAGCTGATTGTCTGCGGAAGTGCGCGCTGAAGGATGTGCTGCAGTCACGTGAGAAGCAGGGGGAATGGGCCGTGCGAACGCTAATCGAGAATCTGGACTTTGTATTCACCGTCGACAGCAATGACACCGTCCTGCGCAATGCCGGCGTCGTTATCGAGAACGACCGGATTGCCGATATCGGACCTGGCGCCGAACTGGCCGGGCGTCATGATCGCAGCAGCTTCGACGTGATTATCGACGGCACCATGATGGGGATGTGTCCCGGCTTTGTCGACAGCCACGTCCATCTGTCCGAAACGCTTTCACGAGCCGTGTTTCCCGACAACCTCAACACCCGGGCCTGGGTTTTCCACTGGGCCAAACCGTTCTACGCCCATGTGACCGAGGAAGACGAATACTGGGGTGCGTTGCTCGGCATCACCGAAATGCTGCGCTGCGGGACAACCTGCTTTCTCGACATGGGTTCGCAGTACGATCCGGGCATCGTGATACGGGCCATGGAACCCACCGGAATCCGCGGCATAACCGGGCGTCATGCGGCCGATAACCGCCCCTCCGAGCTTCCCAAGGGATGGACCGAAGAAATGGCCGACCACCATTTCTTTCCCGACGCGCAGACCGCGCTCGAGGTGCTCGAGGATTGCGTGAAGAAGTACAACGGTGCGCTTGATGGCCGGGCCCGGTGCTGGGTCAACATCGAAGGCAAGGAACCCTGCACGCTTGAACTGCATGTCGGCGCGGTCGAACTGGCCGAAAGGCTGGGGGTCGGCACCACGTATCATCTTGCCACATCGATCGAAGAGGCCAGGGTCTGCGAGGGAAAATACGGCGTCTGGCCAATAACCCGGATCGACAAGGCCGGCGGGGTACGCAAGAATCTTGTCATCGCCCATGGCGCTGCCGTCACTGACGACGAAGTCAGGCTTCTCGCCGAACGCGGTGCCTCGGTAGCGTTCTGCCCCTGCTCCTCGTTCAAGTTGGGAAAGGGCGCAACCGCGATCGGGAAATACCCGGAAATGGTGGCAGCGGGCGTCAAGGTCGGTCTTGGCACCGACGGCGTCTCGGCGGCGGGCAACATGAACCTCATGCGGCAGATGCTGATCGTTGCGGGCATGTTCAAGGATGCCCGGATCAAGGCCGATGTCTTCACCGCCCGTCAGGCACTCCGCGCGGCGACCATCGAGGGGGCCCGCGCCCTGATGTGGGATGACGAAATCGGATCGTTGGAAGTCGGCAAGAAGGCCGATTTCATCCTGTTCGATCTGGACCATGTGGAATGGACCCCCTTTCATGATCCGCTTCAGGCCCTCGTGTTCTCTGCCTCGACCGCTTCGATCTGCCAGACCTGGGTCGATGGACGGAAGGTCTATGGCGAAGGTCGGGTCTACGGCGTTGACGAGAAGGAAATCCGTCGCAAGGCCCGCGAGCTTGCAGCCGCTGCCGTGGTGCGCGCCGGCCTGCACAAGGAAGACGTCGACACGACGACGACGCTCTATGACGAGGGGAACTGACGGCGGAATCCCTTCCCGCGTCCGCAGGAAACACTCAACGCCGACTTCGGGCCTGCGCGTGACAGGGGCGCATTCACAGGGTCGGCGCGCCGGTGGCACGGCGTTGGATCACCCGCTGCAACCGCGGGCAGCATGGCGCCCTGAAACCCGAATCCAATGGCCTTGGGGGGCACGGGAAAACCGTCGGATGTGCCCGGGGCGGCAGCGCCGGACAAACCGGACACCCCTTGCACAGGCAGGAAGCAAGCTTGACAACCCGTTGCGTGATCATAAACTGTGATCTCACATTGGGGGCATGACCAGCTGGCCGGTCAGCCCCCGAATCCATTGAGGAGGAACACATGCGGATTGCTGTTCTTGGTGGAGGAGCCGGCGGGGCCGCTGCCACAGCCGAGCTGACACTGGCTGGACATGGTGTTTCCTTCTGGGCGCGTTCGCCTGCCACACTGGAGCCTTTCATCAAGAATGACGGGATCGGCTATGCAGGCGTTCTGGGGGATGGCCGGGTGCGGCCGGAGGTCATGACAACCGACCTGCCAACGGCCATTGCCGATGTCGATGTGGCCGTGGTGACGCTGCCGACCTTTTCGCATGCATCTGTGGCAAGCGCCATGGCCAGCGCAGGCTGGCCGTCCGAAAAACTGGTGATCCTGAATCCCGGCCATACCGGCGGTGCCCTGGAATTCTCGGCGGCTTTTGCTGCCGAAGGCCGCGCCGCTCCTCCTGTCGTCGAATTCTCGACGCTGACCTATGTCGCGCGCAAACTGTCTCCGGACAGGGTCACGGTGACGGGGCGGGCAAAACAGGTGCGCTCTGCCTCCCTTCGAGGCAATGGCGCACATCTCGAAATCGCTTCGGCGCTGTTTCCTGGCGCCGCGCCCGTCGGTGACGTACTCGCCTCCGGGATGTGCAACGTGAACATGGTGCTCCATGCGCCGGGGGCAGTTCTTGGCATGGCGTGGGTAGAGGCCACGGAGGGCGGCTTTACCTTCTACGTAGACGGCATGACGCAAGGCGTGGCCCGGGTCATGAAGGACCTGGACGCCGAGCGTCTTGCGGTCGGCGAAGCCTTCGGACACCGGCTTCCGAACCTGATTGAGGAAATGAGATTCATCGGCACGGTCGAAGCCGGGGTCGAAGACCTTTCGGATTATCGAGCTGCGATTTCCGGCGGCGTGGCCAACAGTCGCATCATGGCCCCGAATTCGCTTGAGCACAGATACTATCGTGAGGACTTCGGCCACGGCCTGCTGCCCTTCAGGGAACTCGCGGCTATTGCAGGCGTGCCGGTTCCCACCGCAGATGCACTGTATCATCTGGCCTCGTCAGCGACGGGTACCGATTATCGTGACGGCGGCCGAACCGCCCGGGCCATGGGAATCGCAGGGCTGTCGCGAGAGGAACTCAAACGAAAGGTCAACGAGACATGAACTGGCAGGATCTGACCATCGCCATTGTGGCAGGCGATGCGCGTGAGCAGGAAATCGCCCGCTGCGCAGTACGTGCCGGAGCCAGCGTCCGGGCATACGGCTTTCCCTGGCCCGAAGACGGCATCGAAAACGTATACCACGCCTCGGATGCCGCCGACGCATTGCGGGGCGCGGATTTCGCCCTGTTCCCGATCCCCGGCATCGCCAGTGACGGCGGGCTTTTCGCGCCCGCACTGTCCGGACGGATCATCCCCTCGGTCGAAATGCTTTCCGGAATGAAGCCTGATGCGCACATCATTCTGGGCTGGGCCGACGACAATCTGCGCACATGTTGCGAGGCGCTCGGGATCACCCTTCACGAATACGAATGGGACGTAGACCTGATGCTGCTTCGCGGTCAGGCAATCGTCGAGGGGGTTCTCAGGATCATCATCGAGAATACCCGGATCACCATTCACAAGGCAAACATCTGCCTCGTGGGGCAAGGTACCATCGGGACGCTGCTGACCCGGACCCTGATTGGTCTCGGCGCCCATGTAAGCGTTGCAGCGCGCAACCCCGTTCAACGCGCAGCCGCCTGGGCTGCCGGCGCCGAATGCCACACGCTCGAACAGCTGCCGGAAATCCTTCCGGAAATGGACATCATCATTGGCAGCGTTCCCAAGCAACTCATCGGCCCGGAGCTTCTGCGTACCGTCAAGGCAGACGCCCTGCTTGTCGATGTCGCCGCACCGCCCGGCACGATTGACCGGGAAACGGCCGCGAAGATGGGAATCAAGGCGGTCTGGGCGCGTGGAATGGGCGCAAGGGCTCCGATTACGGTCGGCCGCAGCCAGTGGACCGGAATCAGCCGCCGAATCGAAGCCATCATGGAGCAACGCCAATGAAAGCCGATATCGTCATCAAGAACGCTCGTGTGGTACGCCACGACGGGGAATTCTTTGGGGCAGTTGCAGTCAAGGACGGCAAGATCCTGGGCCTGGGCTCCAATGACATGATGCCCGATGCCAGGCGGGAAATTGACGCGGAAGGTCGGGTTCTGATACCGGGACTCGTCGATCCCCATTGCCATCTCGGGGTCAAGTACCCTTACAATGAGGACATGATGACCGAAACCGCCGCCGCCGCATCGGGTGGGGTGACGACGGTGCTCCTGTATATCCGTAACCTCAAGGAATCCTACATTCCGTTCTACAAGGAGCGAAAGGCGATCGGTGAGGAGAATTCCGCGGTCGACTTCGGGTTCCACTTCGGCATCCAGCGAGAAGAACACATAGCCGAGATTCCACGCATCGTCGACGAGACCGGCGTAAGGTCGTTCAAATGCTACTTCGGCTACGAGCCCGACAACCCGATCGGCATCGTCCCCGCCACCGACGGCTGGGTATATGCCGCCATGCGGATCATATCGAAGATTCCCGGCGGCGTTATCAACGTCCACTGCGAAAACACGCAGATCGCTTCGTGGATCAAGAAGGAGATTGCCGCCACCGGCAGACAGGATCTCGGCGCCTATACCGAATCCCGCCCGGCCTTCTGTGAAGTCGAGACGATCCGCCGAATGATATTCCTCGCGGAAAAGACCGGCTGCCCGCTGCACCTCGTTCATACCTCTGTCGGAATGGGGCCGGTGCTGGCCAAGGAGGCCAATGCACGCGGGCTCGACGTTACGGTGGAAACCTGCCCGCACTACCTGACCCGGACCTGCTATGACGAAGACCTGGACATGCGCGCGAAGATTTCGCCGCCGCTGCGCGACCGGACCGAACTTGAAGGCCTATGGGAAGGCATGCTGAACGGCAGCGTTTACAGCCTGGGCACCGATCACGTGCCTTTCCTTCCGAAGAAGGGCGAGGATCTCTGGACCGAGCTTCCCGGCGTCGTAAGCTTCCCGTGGGAGCTTTCCTTGATGCTGCATTTCGGTGTGCACCAGCGGAACCTGCCCCTTTCGCGACTGGTAGAGCTGAATTCCTTCAATCCGGCACGCCGTTTCGGCCTGTGGCCGCGGAAGGGGGATATCGATGTCGGGTTCGACGCCGATCTGGTGCTGGTTGATCTCGACGAGGAACGCGAGGTCAGGCACACCGGCAAGGGAACGTGCATTTACGACGGATGGCGGCTCAAGGGTTGGCCTGTGCTGACCATAGCGCGTGGTTCGGTCGTCTATGAAAACGGCGTTGTGGACGAGTCGCATTTCGGCCGCGGGCGCTGCGTGACCCTGCCGGCGGCATGATGGGCCAGCCCGACACCCGGGACCTGGCTGGCCGCGTCCCGCTTGCTGCAGGGCGCAAGCCATTGGCGGAACTCGTTGCCGAAATCATCGACATGCGCGCCGAACTGATGCCCGAAGAGTTGTCGGGCATCCACAATCCCTGGGGAGTTGCCGCCCGGTTCACCGACCCGTGGCAGTTTCTTGAGATCTGCGAAAGCCCTGCAATCGTGGAAGCCGTCCGGCAGGTTCTGGGCAAGCACATCATCCTCTGGGACAGCGAACTGTTTCTTTCCGGTTGCGATTACCAACGGATCGCTCCGCTGGATGCCGAAGCACGCTACTGGCCCGTCGAGCCGCTGCGAGGGGCGGTCGCGGTGGCGATACCGGATGATCCGGTCGAGTTGATCGCCTGCGTGAACGCACCCGGCGCGACCGAGCAGCTTGACCTCACGCGTCACAGGGACCGGCCGGTGCTGGTGATCCGTTACATGTCGGCCGAAAGCAGCTTCGTCCGGGATGCTGGCCACATTGCGAACCGCCGCTGCATGGAAGAACAGGTGCTCATCAATTACACCAATCGCCCGCTATGGCTGGTGAGCGGGGAAAACCGCGGCAACAGTGATCTTGTAACCGGATTTGCGCCGCCGATTCCGACATGGGCCAGGACAACAAAGCCAACAGCATGAGAGGAGAACACCGATGCCGTTCGTTATCGTAGAAATGTGGGAAGGCAGAACCGTCGAACAGAAACGCAACCTCGTCAACGCCATAACCAAGGCGATGGTGGAAGAGGCCGCCTGCAAGCCCGATCACCTTCATGTCGTCATCCACGAAAGCTCCCGCGAAAACTGGGGGCGTTCCGGAGTGCTGGCGGTCGACATGGAGGAAAACAGGAAATGAGCCTCGATCAGCTCGACATGCGAAAATCGGCATTGCTGGTCATCGACCTGCAGAATGCCTTTGTCCATGAGAAAGGAACACTCGGCGTTTCGGGCCTCGACACCAAACGGCTGTCTTCGATCGTTCCCTCGCTGAAGAACCTCGTTTCGCACTGCCAGAAGTCCGGCTTGCCGGTAATCTGGACACAGCAGGTACATTTTGCCTCCGATCACAGTCGCGCACGCAAGAAGCTCGCCGGTCACACCAGCAAGCGCAAGCAGGTGTCGGCGCTTGCCGGAACCTGGGATGAGGAAATCATCGACGAACTCAAGCCGCTCGCCGATGTGCAGCCTGAATTCGTGATCCGCAAGCACCGGTTCGGGGCATTCTATGAAACCCGGCTCGAGATGATGCTGCGAATGCTCGGCGTTCAGCACCTGTTTGTGACCGGCACGACCACCAATGCCTGCGTCGAAACGTCGATTCGAGAGGCCTATCTGCGGGATTTTGACGTGATTGCGGTTGACGACTGCATCTCGGGGGTGAATCCCGACTGGGAAGAAACCGCCAAGAAAGTCTGGGCCCATTATCTGTGCGAACTGTCCGGTTCCGCCGAAATGATGGCGTGGATCGATGCCCAGACAAAGCCGCGCGTTCTTGAATACGGCCACCAGCTGATCCTGGTCGAGGACATTGACAAGGCGGTGAAGTTCTACACCGAGCAACTCGGTTTCACCATTCGCCCGGCAAAACCCCTCGCAGACGGCCGGCCCTTCATTGCGTTCCGTCAGGGCATCGCGATGACCGAAGGCCGCAAATCCGGTCACCAGCAGATCGACCATATCGCTTTCGAGGTCAATGACGTGCGCGCCATGGCAGCCAAGCTCAAGACTGCCGGCGTCCACTTCTTCAACGATCTGCATGATGGGCCGTACGGACTCACGATTTACGTCGCTGATCCGGACGGATTGAAGGTCGAGCTCTATCAGGTGGGCGAACGCGCAGGCTGAAGGCGTCGCAGCGGTTTGCTGGGCACCGCTACCCGGGATTGCCGGTTTCGGCAATCCCGAACTCATTGGGCAGGCCGATTGTGTCGAGGTCGGCGTAGGGCGGAAGATCGGTGGTCAGCGGCCTTCCGCCCGCCATCACTATTCGTTCGGATTCGCCGCGGGCCAGCACCTCGGAAAAGCTGCGACCTTCGAATACGATGAAATCCGCCTGATTGCCTTCTGCAATTTCCGGAATTTCATGCCCCGCCATACGTGCAGCGCCTGTGGTTACGGTATCGACCCAGCGGCTGACCGGATCGTCGAGATGCAGGGCACGAACGCCAAGCCGGAACGTATCGAGCATGTCAAGGTCCCCGAAGGGATGAAAGGGATCCCTCGTGTTGTCCGAGGCCAGGGCAAGCGCAATTCCCGCCGCCCCGGCTTCCTTGAAGGCGGTGAGCCCGCGCCAGTTCGGCGATGCCTCCCTGCCCTTCCGGCCCTGAAGGTAAAGATTGCTTGCGGGCAGGCTGACCACGCCTATGCCCGCACGCGCTACCGCGTCCAGCGTCCGGCCCCGGGTGGCTTGGTCCTGAACCGAAAGTGAGCAGCAATGCCCGGCAATCACCCTGACCTCGCCGTTGAATTTCAGCGCGGTACGGGCAATCTCGAAAAGCGCGCGGGATTCGGGATCGCCATTCTCATCGGCATGAAAATCGACATCGAGGCCATGACGAACCGCCAGCCGGAACACGGAGTCAAGAAGTTCCGGCAAGTCTTGCACCGCAAAGGCGACCGCGCCGAAACTGCCGCCGGCAGCAGCGACGCGGCGAGCCAGTGCCTCGGCGTAATCCCTGTCGCGCAACAATGTGATGGGCACCAGACTGGATCCCTGCAGTGCGATACGTCCTGCCCACTCGCGGCGGATATCCTCGAAGAGTTCCCAGCTGACTTCCCATTGCCCGGGTTGGGAATCGATATGCGTGCGGACCATGGCGGTGCCGTAATGCCATGCGCTGCGCAGGCCAAAATCCATCCGCCGCTTCAGTTCATCTGCGTTCCAGTTGCGTGCGCGATCCTCCGAGATGATTGCGATGGCATTGTGCAATGTGCCATCGGATGGCCCGGTCCGATAGAGGACATGGCCCTTGTCGAGATGTACGTGAATATCGGCAAACCGCGGCCAGATCATCCGCCCTGCCAGATCGATGCACTGACCGGTTGCAGGGCCTGCCCCTGCGGCAACAACGAACCCGATGCGCCCGCGGATGATCCCGATATCCGCAGGCAGTACTCTGCGCACACCGTATTCGTCCGGGCCTGGCAGGGCCGCGTTGCGCAACACGACAAGCTGATCCTGCGAGAGTGAGGCAAGTTTCTGCCTCAGGCCCCTGTTGCTCATGACCATGGTCTGCCGGTCCCCACTGCAATCATTGCCGGAACTACACTCGTCCGGACCAGGTTTCATTCTGCCGGCACGCCCTGGCAGAAGCCGGCGGAATCGCACAGAAAATGCCGAACCTGGCAAAGATCACATGTTGAGATCACAGATTGCCTGTGTCAAGCTGCGACTGCCATTCCGGGGTGGCCGGTTACTGTCCTGATGAACGGCGGGAAGCACCGTCATTCGGCACAAGACCCGACGCGCAACCAGTCTTGACACCCATCGTTCACCAGCCGGTATAGCCTAAAGACTCAAGCAAGGGACCAGAAGAATGACCGGAAAAATCGAACAGCGTCTGGCCGAACTCGGTATCGAGCTTCCGGACATGCCTGCACCGTTGGCCAATTATGTCCCTGCGCGGATCGTCGGCCAATTGCTCTTTGTGTCCGGACAGGTACCCGCGCGCGATGGCAAGGATCAGTTCACCGGAAAGCTCGGTGCCGAATACGGTGTGCAGGAAGGCCAGGCTGCGGCCCGACTTTGCGCAATCAACATTCTTGCCCAGCTGCGTCAGGCACTGGACGGAGATCTGGAGCGTATGGTCAGCGTCGTCCGTCTCGGCGGCTTCATCAATGCGGTGCCCGAGTTTACCGAACATCCCAAGGTGCTCAATGGCGCGTCCGACCTCATGGTTGAAGTATTCGGCGAAGCAGGACGTCATGCGCGCGCAGCCGTGGGCGTGTATTCATTGCCCCGCAACGTCCCCGTGGAGGTCGATGCCATCTTCGAGATCAGCGCCAGATGAATGCGGCAAACCACCCCGGCAGTCTGTTGCCCGTGAACATCATAACCGGCTTTCTCGGGAGCGGGAAAACCACATTGTTGCGCTACCTGCTCGAGGATCCGGATTTCGAGAATACCGCCGTGCTCATCAATGAATTCGGCGAGGTCGGGCTCGACCATCTGATCGCGCGCGAGGTATCCGAGGATGTGCTGCTGCTCGATTCCGGTTGTCTGTGCTGCAGCGCGGGGGAAGATCTGGGTTCAACACTCCTCGAACTGCTTGATTTGCGTCGCTCGGGCGAGGCCGAGTTCGATCGTGTCGTGATCGAGACAAGCGGGCTCGCCGATCCCGGCCCGATCGTCAGACTGCTGATGACCGACCCGGGCCTTGGCAGGCATTTCCGGATGGGTCAGGTCGTTGCGGCGGTGGACGGCATAAACGGTGCCGAGACGATAGGCGCCTACCCCGAGGCGCAGCAGCAGATCGGGATGTCCGATGCCGTGCTCATTACCAAGGTCGACCTGATCCCGGAAGAACGGCTTGCTGCGCTTCAGGGCGTGGTCAGGACCATGAACCCGATGGTCGAATTGATCGACCGTTCAGGATTGAAAACGTTTTTTTCGGGCACCGTTCCGTCGGACCGGAGGCCGACGGTTACCGACGCGCACGATCATCATCATCATGACCACGCCCATACGGCTGATGTGATCTCGTTTGTGGTGACCATCGCGGAAGATGTCAATCTGAAGCGCTTCATCCGCTGGCTGGAACTGCTGCTGACAGCGCGCGGAAAGTCCATTCTGCGGGTCAAGGGACTTCTCGCTGTCGCAGGCGAGGAACGACCACGCGTTGTTCAGGCGGTTCAGACCATTGTTTTTCCGCTGGATTCGCTCGGATGCTGGCCAGATGCGGATCGCAGGACACGTCTGGTTTTCATCGGCAAGGACATCACGGCGGCAGCCATAGAACGATCGCTGCGCAAACACGCAATTCTCGGCGAGGGCGTTCAGCGGATGGAAACGGCCTGATAGGCAATCCGCTTGATCAGTTCGGCAGGCACCGTTGGCCAACCGAACTGAAGGGCGGAGTCCGCATCATTCTTCAAAGCGTGCGCGCAGGATCCCCTTGGCTTCGAATACCTGCCGGATTTCGCGAATGCTTTCGGCAAATCCTGGTACATCGTGCACTTCGCCGGGGTGTCTCGGGCGCGGGAGGTCTATCGAGAGGTCCAGATCGATGCGGCCCGGACGCGGAGACATCACCAGAACGCGGTCCGCCAGCAGGACGGCCTCGTCAATGTCATGGGTGATGAACAGAACCGTATTGCCCAGCCGCATCCACATCGCCTGGAGGTCCATGAGCATCTGTTCGCGGGTCAAGGCATCGAGCGCCCCGAAGGGTTCATCCATGAGCAGCAGGCCCGGTTCCTGTATCAGCGCCCGGCAAATGGCGACCCGCTGCCGCATGCCGCCGGATAATTCCGGGGGGTACTTGGTTTCGAACCCTGCCAGCCCGACCTGATCGAGCAGCGCCATGGCGCGGCTCACGTATCCCTGACGCGGCAGACGCTTTATTTCGACCGGCAGGAGCACGTTATCAAGGATCGTGCGCCAGTACAAAAGCAGATCCTGCTGAAACACCACACCGACCTTGGGATGCGGCTTGGTTACGGTCGAATCGTCGATACGGAGCGTTCCCTCCGTTGCTTCGGTCAGCCCGGCCAGCAGCGAAAGCAGCGTGCTCTTTCCGCAACCACTCGGGCCCACACAGGCTACGAAACTGCCGGGCTCAATTCTGAGGTTGATACGGTCGAGAGCATGAACATCCTCGCCCGAGGCTGTCTCGTATACCTTGGTTACGTCCTCGATGCTGACTGCCGCGCCACCTTTTCCCGATGGTGCCTTCATCTCTGGCTCCCCAGTTCCCGGACCATCAGGGTTCCGCTCTGCCGTGTTCAGGGTTGCGGTACCGGTCATTTTGCCAACTCACGCTGATGCACGACGCGCTTCTCGATCTGGCCGAGAATGAAGAACAGGGTGATACCCATTCCCGCAATGGTCACGACCGTGGCAAAGTTCAGAGTGGTGTCGAAACGCGAGTTGGCCATCATCTGAAGCCAGCCCAGCCCGCGTTCTGCTGCGACATATTCTCCGATGATCGCACCGATGACCGCGAGGGACATTCCGACCTTCAGTCCGCCGAAGATGTTCGGCAGCGCCGCAGGCAAGCGGATCTTGAAGAATGTCTGGGCCTCGCTAGCCCCCATGGAACGCACGAGATTGACAAGGCCCTTGTCGAGCGACTGCAAACCGACGGTCGTGGCAACGACGATCGGAAAGAAGGATATCAGAAAGGCCAGTGTGATCTTGGGTGCCCATCCGTATCCCAGATACAGAACCAGCAAGGGCGCCAGGGCCACTTTCGGGATGGTCTGGATACCCATCAGCAGCGGAAAGATCGCCCGCTCGCAGGCGCGCGAATAGAAGATGAGCAACGCGGTCGGAATGCCAAGCATGATCGCCAGGCCGTAGCCGCTCAGCACCTCGAGGAGCGTGACGGACAGATGGCTCATCAGCAGCGGGAAATCGGTGAAGATACGCCGGATGATGTTGAGCGGGGATGGCAGCACGAATGGCGAGATACCCGAGTACCTTACCCAGCCCTCCCAGATCAACAATATGGTTACCGCAAGCAGCAGCGCCGCATGACGTTCGACAAGGCTCTCGCCGCGTTTCTTTTTCGCTTTGCCGGCCTTGACCGTGTTCATTGCAGTACCCGGCTTGGTGCCGTTCGCTGTTGTGGCTGCGTACTTCACCGATTCAGCTCCCAGTTATGCGCCGTCGCCGAACAGTTCGTTGGTGTAGTACCGATCAGCCGGCAGCGGATTGCCGAACGACGGGTCGGTTGCAAGCACATCCACCGCTTCGCGGATTCCGTCGGTGGCTATCCAGCCGAAGGGACGCCCTTCGATATCCGGGATTGCTTCGACCGTGGCCTTCACCTGCTCGGTCACGGCATCGAGGCTCGGCCCCTCGGGCCAGGCGTCAAGCAAGGCCTGCGCCGCGGCTTCCGGATCCGCCTTGCTGTCGCGAATGCCCTTGTCGACGGCAGCGAGGAACCGGCCGATGACGTCGCCCTTCTGCGCGATCAGGGCTTCGCTTGTCACGGCGGTGAGGCCCGGCGCGGCCAGTCCGTGTTCGGCCAGGTTGAATACCGGGAAGGTCATGCCGACATCCCGTTCGATGATCGGAAGATCGTTCGATGTGTAGACGCTGACCGCATCGACCTGCCCCTGCAGGAACGACGGGACACGCGCCGTTGAGGCCATGGTCACGAGGTTGATCTTGTCGCAGTCGATGTTGTTGACCTGACAGACCACACCCAGGAACGAGGTTCCCGTTTCACCAACCGAATGTGCGATACGCTTGCCCTCAAGGTCGGCGGGTTCGAGGATGGGGTTGTCGGGGTGAGAGATCAGAACAGCCGGAATCCGCGGGTGATAGAGCCCGACAATGCGGATGGGCATGCCCTGGTTTATCGCCGCCAGGGCAAACGTGCCCGGCATGATCACCACGTCTTCCTGACCTTGCAGAAGCGCCCCGAGCGCCGCCTGGGAACCCGCACCCTCGCCCATGCGGACATTGAGGCCGGCTTCTGCAAAGTAGCCCTGCGCTTCGGCCATGTACATGTGGGCATACTCGCCCTTCATCTTCCAGCTGAACCGCACGTTGAGGTTATCTGCCGCCACGGCAGATGTCCCGATGATCGCGCCGGCCGCGAGCGCAGCCATCGCAACAGCGAACTTCTTGGTACGGAATATTGCCACCACCTGTGTACCTCCTTGTTGTCATTGAAGCGACGATGCTTCTATCGTCCACAAAGGCCCGTCGCAGTCAGCGCTGCAGACTCGCGGCAGGGCCTTGATCACAGAGCGTGATCACTAGTATGGTGTTTGTCAAGGGGATTGTCGGAGAGGCACATGAACGAGGTTGAACAGGCTTCCAACGGAATGCCGGATGCAAAGGGCGCGAACGGGCCGCGTACCGGTCACCGGCGGGGTGAACTGCAGGACCGGGTGCAGAATGCACTTCGACACGGGCTCATGTCCGGCGCTTTTGTGCCGGGGCAGGTCTTGAGCTTGCGAAAGATCGCCGACCGGCTGGGAACGAGCCCGATGCCGGTACGCGAGGCCCTGTCCCAACTCCTTGCCATCAATGTTCTGGAAACAAAGGAAAACAGGTCCGTTCAGGTGCCTCGTCTCGACGAGCAGCGCATCGAGGAACTGATCGCGGTCCGCGTAGCCAACGAAGGGATGGCAGCTCGTCTGGCGTGCCAGCGACAGGCGCCGGGCCTGGTCGACGAACTGACCTCGATCAACGAAAAACTGGTGGCCGCGATCGCCGCGCGCGACCTGCAGGGATGCCTGCGGCACAACAAGTCGTTCCATTTCACCCTCTATGGCGCGGCACAATCCAGCATACTGATGCCGCTTATCGAGGCACTTTGGTTACAATGTGGGCCAACCATGTATCTGACCCTGCTTGCACCGGATGTGCCATGGGACGCCGCCGCACATTTCGACGTCCTTGATGCGATGCGCCGTCGCGACTGCGATCTTGTCGAGAAAGCCATCGTGAACGACATACGCCGCAGTTCCAGCCACCTGGCCACTGGAAACACCCTTTACAACATCGATGGTGCCTTGCCGCTCCAACCGCTGGAACAGGCCTGACACCCACTGCCCCGACAACGGGACCGATCGCCATGAAGGGATCACGCAGCATCACCCGGGGCAGCCGTGATGAACCCGCCGTGTCGGCCCCAACGATGGAACCTGCGTGTCGCCAGAGCCGGCGGCCCGGCTGCGCGGATACCAAGGGCCCCGGAGGATATGGGCCCGACTCGATCGCCGCCAGGCCGAGCTGATCACGGCGCGCTCGCCTCTACCCGACCCCACACGTGGCGGTCTCCGGGCATCCTGATCGAGACTGCGCCGTATCGGACGGCCCCATCCAGCCCGGGCCAGGCCTCCGCCGGCGGCCACCAGCCCGCAACCGCAAAGGCCGGGACGGATCGCAGGAGTGCCGGGGTCGGCGGTCGCCCCCTGTTTGCCGAAACGCGCCCGGAAAACGCCTGCCAGGCGCGGGGCCGGGGCGACTGACACCGAGGTGCATCGGCTGCACCGTGGATTGGCAGCCCATAGCCCGAACATTGGATTGAACTGGTCGGAGTGAGAGGATTCGAACCTCCGGCCCCTGCCTCCCGAAGACAGTGCTCTACCAGGCTGAGCTACACTCCGACCGTGGCTCGGGGGTTATCCGGTCCCGTGGCGCTTGGCAAGGGGATCGTTGCCTTCGGTCTGTTCCGATCCCGGATCGAGAAGGCTTACCCGCGGGATCGTCCCTGTCTCGGGGCGCGACCGGGTTTGCAGAACCGGGCGGTTTTCCGATACCGCAACGCGCCCCTCGCGCAGCACGATGTAGAGCCCGCTGGAAATGATCACTGCTGCGCCCAGCGCGGTCACGCCATCGACGCTTTCCCCAAACAGCAGATAGCCGAACAACACCGCCCAGATGATCTGCGAATACTGCATGGGAGCGATGATCACCGCCTCGCCGGCCCGATAGGCAAGGATCACTGTCAGGGTTCCCGCGAAGGCCAGTACCGCCATCAGACCGAGCGCACCGAGATCCGCCGCAGGCAGCGGCCGATAGACGAAGGGCAGCACACAGGCCAGAAACAGGAAATTGGCCATCATGGGATAGAGAATCAGCACCGCACTGCGCTCTTCCGAACCGATCTTGCGAACGATGATCGATGAAAGCGCCCCACAGACGGCTGCCCCCAGCGCCGCAAGATGACCCAGCCCGAGGTCGGCATCCCCCGGGCGCAGCACGATCAGCACACCCACCAGTCCGACAAGCACCGCAAGCCCGCGGCGCAGGCGCACCCGCTCACCCAAAATCGGAACCGCCAGAACGGTGATCAGCAGCGGTGACGCAAACAGGATCGCATAGGTCTGTGCCAGCGGCAGCACGGAAAAGGCATAAAAGGCGCCGAGCGCGGTCAGCACCGTGGCGACGGTGCGCAGGGCCGTCCACCACGGGTGACGCGGGCGGAGATTGCCGTCAGTGCTGTCGCGCATCAGCATCAGTGTCACCAGCGGAAACCCGAACAGGGTGCTGAAGAAAACGATCTGCACCGGCGAATAGCTTCCACCGAGGTATTTCACCACCACGTCATGGACGGAGAACACCGCAAACGCGACCAATGCCAGCAGTGCGCCCCGCAGGTTGCCTGTCATTGCGCCCGCCTCCGCCCGGTCTCTGTTAGCGCCACCACGGCCGCAGGATAGGCGTTGCCGCGCCGTACCACAATCCGCAGGATGCGACGCGATGGCGCTTGCCGCCGCT
>SKWP01000353.1 GCA_007128865.1 Paracoccaceae bacterium | reverse complement strand
GGCCCGTCAGTATCCGGGGCAGGAACGTGCCTTCTTCGAATTCGTGCAGAAGAATGCCCAGGTTCAGCAGCAGATGCGGGCGCCGATTTTCGAGGACAAGGTGGTTGACCATATCCTCGCCGAGGCAACGCTCGGCGAGCGCGAAGTCACCAAGGACGAGCTGGAAAAGGCGGTCGAGGCACTGGAAGACGAAGCCTGAGCCAGCCGCACCAACATCATGCGTTCCCGACAGCGCCCGGTTCGTCACGAACCGGGCGTTTCCCGTTCGGCCGCCGCAGCGCGCCCTTGCGGAGAAAGGTCAGTTGCGCTGCCGGTCGGGCACGAACGGCAGCGGCGCAACCGGGATGCCGTCATCGATAAGGGCACGGGCCTCCTCGGGCCGGGCCTCGCCATAGATCGACCGCTCGGGCGCGTCGCCTTCGTGCATGCGCCGGGCCTCGGCCGCAAAGGACATGCCGACATATTCCGAATTCGCCTCGATCTCGGCCCGCAGCCGCTTGAGCATGGCTGCGCGGTCGGCCGGTTCCGGCGCCGCTGCGGGCGCGGCGGCAGCCTTTTGCCCGGCAGAGCCCAGACTGGGCGCCATCATCGCCTTGGAGACCTGCGCGCTGCCGCATTCGGGGCAGGTGACATGGCCCTGCGCGGCAAGGGTTTCATAGGCCGAGGCCGAGGCAAACCAGCTTTCAAAGCCGTGTCCCTTGTCGCATTTCAGCGCATAGCGGATCATGTTGTCTTCCTGCTCGCCCCCTGACCCCTAGTTATCGAGCCGGCAGGCGAAATCAAGCCGCGCCTGTCCGGGCGAGGCAACACTTGATACCTTGCGCCGCGGCGATAGCTATCACGTCAGGTTGAATGGGAGGCTGACATGCCGCGCCTGTTTTCCGCCATTCTGGCGATCGTGACACTGCTGGCGGCGCCAGCCTCGGCGGTCGAGCGCGGTTTCGTGTTTCAGGCCCTCACCGGCGGAACATACGCGCTGGCCGATTGGCGGGGCCGGCCGGTTCTGGTTGTCAATACGGCCTCGCTTTGCGGCTACACCGCGCAGTTCGACGATCTTCAGGCAATCCAGGACCGCTATCGCGACCGCGGGCTTGTGGTGCTGGCGGTGCCGTCAAACGATTTCCGGCAGGAACTGGCCAGCGATGCCGAGGTCGCCGATTTCTGCGCCGTCAACTTTGCGCTCGACATTCCCATGGCCGGCATAACGCCGGTGCTTGGCCCGCAGGCGCATCCGTTCTACCGCTGGCTCGATACGGCCCACGGGGTGCGGCCGACGTGGAATTTCCACAAGGTGCTGATTGGCCCGGATGGTGCCTTTGCCGGGCAATGGCCGGCGCCGGTCCGGCCGACAGCGCCCCCGGTCCGCAGGGCGATCGAGGCAGTGCTGCAGCCGTGAGCGTCGCAGCACTGCCCGAAAACGGCCAATGCGCCGGGGCTTCGGTGCGGTTTGTCGGCTCCGAAATCTACCGCGGTTCCAGCTACGGGCCCGCGCACCCGCTGCGGGTGCCGCGGGTGTCGACGGTGATGGATCTTTGCCGCGCGCTGGGCTGGCTTGATCGTGACAACTACATCCGCTCGCCGCGTGCCCTGCCTGCCGCGCTGACCCTGTTTCACGATCCGGCCTATGTGGCGGCGTTGCAGCGGGCCGAGGCCGAAGGCACCGTATCTGCCGCGGTGCGGGCCCGCCACAACCTCGGGACTGACGCAAATCCGGTGTTTGCCGAGGTCTTTCGCCGCCCCGCGACCTCGGCCGGCGGGACCATGCTGGCAGCCCGGATCGTTGCGCGCGAGGGCGGTGTGGTGCATGTCCCTGCCGGCGGCACCCATCACGCCCATGCCGACCGTGCGGGCGGCTTCTGCTATCTCAACGACCCGGTTCTCTGCCTTCTCACCCTGCGCCGCGCGGGGCTTTCGCGCATCGCCTATGTGGACCTTGATGCGCATCATTGCGACGGGGTGCAGCCGGTGTTCGCCGGCGATCCCGAGGCGCTGATCGTCTCGGTCCACGAGGAACGTCGATGGCCCTTCACGGGTGCGCTGGACGACGACGGCGGGGGCAATGTCTTCAACCTGCCGGTGCCGGGCGGGCTCAATGACAGCGAGATGCGCGCGATCCTGCACGCGCTGATCCTGCCGCGGGTGGCCGGCTTTGCCCCGCAGGCCCTGGTGCTGCAATGCGGCGCCGATGCGCTGCTCGAAGACCCGCTTTCGCGGCTGTCGCTGTCCAACAACGCCTGTCTGGAGGCGCTGGCCGCGTTGCGGGCCACCGTCCCCCGGCTCGTGGTGCTGGGCGGTGGCGGCTACAATCCGTGGTCGGCGGCGCGCTGCTGGACGGCGATCTGGGGGTGCCTTTCGGGGCGGGAGCTGCCCGACAGGCTGCCCCCCGAGGCCGAGGCGGTGCTGCGCGCCGTGGTCTGGCCCCGGCCGCCGCGGGTGGGGCGCAACCCGCCCCGGCACTGGTTCGAAACCCTGCGCGACCCCCCGCGCGAGGGCGCGGTCCGGGCCGAGCTGCGCGCCCGTCTGGCGCTGCTGGCCGCCCGGACCGGCCCCGAGGCGGGCTAGCGTCGCAACTCTTCGGGCAGGAAGGTCAGGTCATCGCTGTCATGGCCCATCGCCATGTGGCAATCGGCGCAGAACCGCATCATTCCGCCGTTGGTGCCGCCGGTTCGCCCCATCAGGCTGCCGTCGGGGTTGATCGTGGTATAGATCCAGTCGTTGCTGTCCGGCAGGCTGCCGGATGCGGCCTTTTCCATCAGGAAGAGAGGCCCGAGCAGCGCCTCGCCGCGCGGCGAGATGGTGAAGGTGGGCTTGGCCACGATGCCGCCCGCCGGCATTGCCCCGATCTGTTCATAGCGTTCATAGGGTTCGAGCCCGATGGCGTTGGCGTGATTGGTGGCAAATCGCCAGCCGTGGGTCGCCGAGGGGTAGGGCGCGGTGGCGACATTCTCCCAGTCGAGGAAGTCGCGCGCCTCGGGGCGGTCGCTGCTGAGCCAGGATGCGGCCATGACACCGGTGCCGTCGCGTTCGGCCCGCAGCGTGTCGAGCAGGCAGTCGTAAAGCGCCTGAAGCTCTGCCTCTGTCGCCTCGGGCATGTCGGCCGCGGCACATGGCCCGCACGGCCCGCAAGGGCCGCATGGCCCGCAGGCTGCCGCGCAGGGGTTGGCCGCGGCGCAGGGGTTTTCGGCCGCGCAGGGATCGGCGGCGGCACAGGGGTTGCAGGGCCCGCAATCTGCCGCGCAGGGGTTGCAGGGCCCGCAAGCGGCATCCTGCAGCCCGGGAATGAAGCAACCCGTCGCCGGCCCGGCATGGGCGCCGCACGGGCCACAGGGGCCACAGGGGTCACAGGGGCCGCAGGGTCCACATGGCCCGCAGGCGGCGGCGCAGGGGTTTTCGGCGGCGCAGGGATTATCGGCCGCGCAGGGGTTGCAGGGCGCGCAGGCCGCGGCACAGCCGCCCGAATTGGCATGCGCCGCGGCCGGCAGCCAGCCTGTTGCGCGGTCGCCTGCCGCCGGCAACAGCGGCCCGGCCCCGATGGCGACAACCCCCATGCCGAGCGGAATGAGCGTGGTTGTCCAGAGCATCTTGCGTAGCGAATTCATGTCTTTACCTCCCTGTGGTCGCACCGGCAACAGCCGGATGGCTGCCCGCAAGGCGCAGGGCCGTGCATCCACGGCAAAAGCTGCGCCTCACCTGCATGTTATTTCCGGCGCCGGGCCGGCGGGGTTACGCCTGTGTGCGGGTTTTTTTCGCCCGGCGCGCAACACGGGCATCATGGCCTTGACAGCACGGCCGGTCCCGGCACAGGACCGAAGCGACGGGAGGCGGGCTGTGGACGGACCAGATCAACCCGGCCAGGACGGTGACGGCCGGCAGCAGGCGCAGCCGGATCGGCTGGCGGGTCTGATGCAGGCCGGTCAGGCCGGCGATGGCGCTGCCTACCGGACCCTGCTTGCCGAACTCGCCACGTTGATGCGCCGTGTGGTGCGAAGGCGCGCGCCCTATCTTTCGCCCGAGGATGTCGAGGATCTGGTGCAGGATATCCTGCTTTCGCTGCATCTTGCCCGCGCCAGCTATGACCCGTCGCGGCCCTTCATGCCGTGGATCGTTGCCATAGCGCGCAACCGCATCGCCGATCAGGCGCGGCGGTTCGGGCGGCGCGCGGCGCTCGATCTGGAATTTGGCGCTCAGGCCGAAACCTTCGACGCGTTCGAGGCGAATAACCATGCCGACAAGGTGGTGGATTTCCTGGCCGTGCGCGATGCGCTGGCAGGGCTGAGCCCGTCGGAACGCGCGGCGGTGCGGCTCTTGCGTCTGCGGCAGCTGACCCTGGCCGAGGCTTCGGCGGAAAGCGGTACTTCGGTGACCGCGCTGAAGGTGGCGATGCACCGCGCGACACGGCGTCTGCGGAGCCTGTTGAGAGGAAGCGACGATGCGGACCGATGAGCTGATCGAACGTCTGGCCCGGGATGCCCGGCCGGTGCGTCCGCTGGCCGCGCCGCCGCTGCGCGCCGCCCTCTGGCTGGCCATCGCGCTGCCGTTCATGGTGGCGATGGTGCTGGTGATCTCGCCGCGCGCCGATCTGGTGGAGCAGCTTGGTTCGTCGCGTTACCTGCTGGAACAGTTTGCCGCCCTTGCCACGGCGGTTGCGGCCGCGGTGGCCGCCTTTGCCGCGGTGGTGCCGGGCATCGACCGTCGGCTGATCTGGTTGCCGGCGGTACCGGGGGCGGCCTGGGTCGCTTCGCTGGGGCTGGGCTGCGTGCGCGACTGGCTGGCGCTCGGGGCGGAAGGGCTGCGCGTGACGCCGGACCCGGAATGCCTGTTCTACATCGCCATGATCGGGTCGGTTCCGGCCGTCGCCATGGTGGTTATGCTGCGGCGCGGTGCGCCCGTGGCGCCGCGGCTGGCGCTGTTTCTGGCTGCACTGGCGGCGGCGGCGGTGGGCAGCTTCGGGTTGCGGCTGTTTCATACCGAGGATGCCGGACTGATGGTGCTGATCTGGCAGTTCGGCTCGGTCGCGCTGCTGGCGGCGCTGGGCGGGCTGGTGGGGGGGCGTCTGTTGAACTGGAGGCATCGTCTTGACTGAGGAAGCTGCCCTGCTGCGCATCGACGAGCCCGATCTGTCCGGGCTGTCGCGCGCCGAGTTGCGCGCCATGCTGGCTGCCGGCGAAGAGGTGGCGGAATGCCACCGGGTGCTGGCCCGCGGCGGGCTGAACGTTGTGGGCGAGGTCTTGCGCGGGCAGGGCCAGTTCATCCGGCTCAACCATTACCCCAAGGGCGATGTCTATGACCGCGACAGCCACGCCCAGTACTATTATCACGCCCATCGCGGTGGCGAGCACGGGCATTTCCACACCTTCCTGCGCGCCGCGGGCATGCCGCCGGGGGTGCGGCCGGCGCCCGAGAATGCCGGTCGCGACTGGCCTTCGGGGGAAAAGGCGCTGGCCCATATCGTCGCCATCTCGATGGACAAGCGCGGCTTTCCGACCCGGATGTTCACCACCAACCGCTGGGTGACGGGCGAAACATGGTATGCGGCCGAAGACGTGGTGGCGATGATCGACCGCTTCGAGATCGACCACGCCAACCCGTCCTGGCCGACCAACCGCTGGATCACCGCCATGATGCGGCTGTTCCGGCCGCAGGTGAAAGCGCTGGTGCTGGCGCGCGACGCGGTGATCGCCGGACGACGGCAGCAGTATCCGGAACGCGACACGCTTGATGACCGTACCTTCGAGACCGTCACCGAGATCGACATAGACCCGAAGGCGCAGACCGACCGTATCCGCGCCGCGCTGGGCTGATCGGGCGGGCGCCGCCGCCCGTGCTTTGCGAACCGAGCCGGCAGATTCGGCATCATCCGCCCCGCAGCCCCGATTGTGCCGGCGCGCGGGATCGGCGAAACTGGCCGCCATGCCCGACCTGTTCGACCGCGCCCCGCACCCTGCCGACCGCCCCGCCAGCGGCCGCGAGCCCGCTGCACGGCCGCTGGCCGACCGGCTGCGCCCGGCGACGCTGGCCGAGGTGGTGGGGCAGGACGCGGTGCTTTCGCCCGATGGCCCGCTGGGGGCGATGCTGGCGGCCGGCAGTCTTTCGTCGCTCATCCTGTGGGGGCCGCCCGGGGTTGGCAAGACCACGATCGCACGGCTTCTGGCCGGGCAGGCGCGGCTGCATTTCGTCCAGATCAGCGCCATCTTTACCGGCGTTGCCGATCTGCGAAAGGTGTTCGAGGCGGCAAGGCTGCGCCGCGAGGCCGGTGGCGGCACGCTGCTGTTCGTGGACGAAATCCACCGTTTCAACAAGGCCCAGCAGGACGGTTTCCTGCCGCATATGGAGGATGGCACCATCGTTCTGGTGGGCGCCACCACCGAAAACCCGAGTTTCGAGCTGAATGCCGCGCTGCTGAGCCGGGCGCAGGTCATCGTGCTGGGCCGGCTGACCCTTGCCGATCTGGAACGGCTCGCCCAGCGCGCCGAAGCTGCCCTGGGCCGGCCGCTGCCGTTGACCGGCGAGGCGCGCGAGGCGTTGCTGGAAATGGCCGATGGCGACGGCCGCGCGGCGCTGAACCTGATCGAGCAGGTTGCGGCCTGGAAGGGTTCCGAAAAGCTCGACACCGCGGCCCTGACCGCGCGGCTTTCGCGGCGGGCGGCGCAGTACGACAAGTCTGGCGATGCCCATTACAATCTGATTTCGGCCCTGCACAAGTCGGTGCGCGGCTCGGACCCCGACGCCGCGCTCTACTGGTTCGCGCGGATGCTGGAGGGCGGCGAGGATCCGCGCTATCTGGCGCGGCGGCTGACCCGCATGGCGGTGGAGGATATCGGGCTGGCCGACCCGCAGGCGCAGGCGGTGTGCCTGCAGGGATGGGAAACCTACGAACGGATCGGATCACCCGAGGGCGAGCTGGCGCTGGCTCAGGCGGTGATCTATCTGGCGCTGGCGCCCAAGTCGAATGCCGCCTATGTCGCCTGGAAGGCCGCCGCGCGCAGTGCCAGGGCCAGCGGCTCGAACCCGCCGCCACGGCATATCCTGAACGCGCCGACCCGGCTGATGAAGGAACAGGGCTATGGCGAAGGCTATGCCTATGACCATGATGCCCCTGACGGGTTTTCGGGGCAGGACTATTTCCCCGAGGGCATGAAGCGGCCGGTGTTCTACGCGCCGCCCGAACGCGGCTTCGAACGCGAATTGTCCAAGCGGCTTTCTTGGTTCGCAAAGCTGCGGGCGCGGCGGCAGCCTGACGGTTGACATCCTGCCAAGGGCGGGAAAAGGAAGCGGCCATGAGCGGCGTTCAGCATCTTCAGGTATCCGGCGACGAAGCCGACATGCGGCTTGACCGCTGGCTGCGGAAACGGTTTCCGCAACTGGGTCAGGGCATGATCGAACGGATGTGCCGCAAGGGCGAGGTCCGGCTCGACGGTGCACGGGCACGGGCGAATGCGCGCCTTGCCGGCGGGCAGACGGTGCGCATCCCGCCCCTGCCCGATGTTGCCCCGCCCCCGGTGCCGCCCGCCCTGTCGGCGGCGGTGCCTTCGGATGCCGATGCGGCGATGATCCGCGCCGCGGTGCTGTGGAAGGACGAACACCTGATCGTCCTGAACAAGCCCCCCGGCCTGCCCAGTCAGGGCGGCAGCGGTCAGGGGCACCGGCATGTTGACGGGCTGACCCGCGAACTGATGTTCGGCTACAAGGACCGCCCGGTGCTGGTACACCGGCTGGACAAGGATACATCCGGCCTGCTGCTTCTGGCGCGCACGCCGCGGGTGGCCCGCCGGCTGTCCGAGGCGTTCAGGGATCGCAGCACCCGCAAGCTCTACTGGGCCGCCGTTGCCGGGGTGCCGCACCCGGCCATGGGCACGATCCGCTATGGTCTGGTCAAGGCGCCCGGGCGCGGCGCCTCGGGCGAGGGCGAACGGATGCGCTGCATCCATCCCGACCGGGTCGCCGATACCGAAGGCGCCAAACCGGCCCGGACCGATTATGCGGTGCTCGAACGGCTGGGCAGCCGTGCGGCCTGGGTGGCATTGCGGCCGGTGACCGGGCGCACCCACCAGCTGCGCGCCCATATGGCCGAAATCGGACACCCGATCGTCGGAGACGGGAAATACGGCGGTTCCGGTCAGGAGAACCCCGGCGACGGCTGGGGCGCCAGCCTTGGCGGTGCGATCAGCCGCAAGCTGCATCTGCATGCGCGGGCGCTGTGGCTGGCCCATCCGGTGACCGGCAAGGCGTTGCATTTCACCGCACCGCTGCCCGAGCACATGGCACGCAGCTGGGCTGCCTTCGACTGGCGCGAGGGCGATGTGCCCGAAGACCCGTTTGTCGAGGCCGGATGAGCGGCTGGCAGCGCAAACGCTTCTGGAAGTCCGTCGCGGTGGCGCCGCTGCCCGGTGGCGACGGGCATCTGGTGACGCTGGACGGCCGTCCGCTGACAACCCCGCTGCGGCGGCGCATGGTGCTGCCGGCCAGGGCGCTGGCCGGCGCGATTGCCGCCGAATGGGATGACCAGCCCGAAGTCCTTGCCCCCGAAAGGCTGCCGCTGACACGCATGGCGAATTCGGCCATCGATACCGTGGCCGACAACCGCGCGCATGTCCGCGAAACGATTGCCGCGCATGGCGAAACCGACCTGCTTTGCTATCGTGCTGCCCAGCCGGGCGGGCTTGTGGCCCGTCAGGCCGCCGCGTGGGATCCGCTGCTGGACTGGCTGGCGCGTTCCTGCGGGGCCCGCCTGCGGGTAACGACCGGGGTCATGCATGTATCCCAGCCGCAGCCCGCCCTGGCCGCCATGCGCCGGGTGGTGGACGAGGCCGATGATTTCGAACTCGCGGCGCTGCACGAGCTGGTGACGCTCGGCGGTTCGCTGGTGATCGGGCTTGCCGTCGCGCGGCAGATGGATGCCCCCGAATCGCTTTGGTCGCTGTGCCGTGTGGATGAGGAATGGCAGGCCGGTCTCTGGGGGCGCGACCCCGAAGCCGAGGCCCTGGCCGAAGACCGTCGGGCGGCATTTCTGCGCGC
>SKWP01000428.1 GCA_007128865.1 Paracoccaceae bacterium | reverse complement strand
TGGCGGGGCTGGTGGTGGCAGTGCCGGCGGCGCTGGCGGGATGGCTGGCGATGGCGCTGGGGCTGGGGGCGGCGCTGGCGGCGGCGCTGGCGCTGGGCGTGGCTGTCATGCTGACCGGGGCCCTGCACGAGGACGGGCTTGCAGACTGCGCCGACGGTTTCTGGGGCGGGGCGGATACCGCGCGGCGGCTCGAGATCATGAAGGACAGCCGCATCGGCACCTTCGGGGTGCTGGCGCTGGTGCTGGTGATGCTGGGGCGCTGGGCGGCGCTGGCGGCCTTGTTCGGGGCAGGGCAGGTGATGGGGCCGATGCTGGCCGCGGCGGTGCTGTCGCGCGGGGCCATGGTGGCGACGATGGCGGCCCTGCCCAATGCGCGTGGCGGCGGGCTTGCCCATCATGTCGGCCGGCCGACGGCCGCGACGGCGGCGCTTGCGGCGGGCGTGGCGCTGTTTGTTGCCGGTCTGGCGGCCGGGGCGGCAATGGCGGCGATGGCCCTTGCTGCGGCGCTTTCGGCCGCCGCTGTGGCGGGGTTTGCACGGTCGCGGATCGGCGGGCAGACCGGCGATGTGCTGGGCGCGGTGCAGCAGCTGGCCGAGCTTGCGGCGCTGGTGGCCGCGGTGGCGATTCTGGCGCCACAGGCGGGCTGAGCCGGCCGCGGCGGACTTTTCCTGCCGCCTGAACCGCGCTATCACCGCGTCGAGGTCGGACAGCGGAGATGGGCGGATGCGTCGGGTAGCAATTACGGGACTGGGGCTGGTGAGCCCGCTGGGCTGCGGGGTAGAGCCAAGCTGGCGGCGGCTTCTGGCCGGAGAATCGGGGGCAGGGCCGATCAGCCGTTTCGATGCCGCGCATCTGGCCACGACCTATGCCTGCGAGATCCCGCGCGGCGATGGCAGCGACGGCAGTTTCAACCCCGACGACTGGATGGAGCCGAAAGAGGCGCGCAAGGTCGACGACTTCATCCTTTACGGTATTGCCGCAGCCGATCAGGCGGTGCGCGATTCCGGCTGGATGCCCGAGGACGAGGAAGGCCGGCTGCGCACCGGAGTGATGATCGGTTCGGGTATCGGCGGGCTGTCCAGCATTGCCGATACCGCGCTGCTGTTGCGCGACCGCGGGCCGCGGCGGGTATCGCCGTTCTTCATTCCCGGTGCGCTGATCAACCTGATTTCGGGTCATGTGGGCATCCGCTACGGCTTCAAGGGGCCGAACCATGCGGTGGTGACCGCCTGCGCCACCGGCGCCCATGCCATTGGCGATGCGGCGCGGCTGATCCAGTTCGGCGATGCCGATGTGATGGTGGCCGGCGGGGCCGAGGCGCCGATCTGCGAGATCGGGATAGCCGGCTTCAACGCCTGCAAGGCGCTGTCGACCAAGCGGGCGAACGACCCCAGGGCGGCGTCGCGCCCCTGGGATACCGACCGCGACGGTTTCGTGATGGGCGAAGGCGCCGGCGTGGTGGTGCTGGAAGAGATGGAGCATGCCCGCGCGCGGGGCGCGCGCATCCATGCCGAGGTACTGGGCTACGGGCTGTCGGGCGATGCCTGGCACATCACCGCGCCGTCCGAGGATGGCGACGGCGGTTTCCGGGCCATGCAGACGGCGCTGCGCCATGCCGGCCTGACGCCCGATGCGGTGGATTACGTCAATGCGCACGGCACCTCGACCATGGCCGATACGATCGAGCTGGGCGCGGTGGAACGGCTGCTGGGCGATGCGGCGGGGCGGGCGACGATGAGTTCGACCAAATCCTCCATCGGCCATCTGCTGGGCGCGGCCGGCGCTGTCGAGGCGATCTTCTGTGTGCTGGCGATCCGCGATCAGGTCGCGCCGCCGACGATCAACCTTGACGATCCTGCGGTGCAGGCGCGCATCGATCTGGCGCCCAATGCCGCCCGTGAGCGCGAGATTCGCGTCGCGCTTTCGAATTCCTTCGGGTTCGGGGGAACCAATGCCTGCCTCGCGGTCGGGCAGCCGCGGGACTGATGCCCTGTCGGCTGGCACGCGTTCCGGTTGCAGGGCAGGTAGCGTGGCCGCCCGGCGCGGGCTGACCGGCTTGTGAGCCGCGCCTTGCCGGTAAGCGATTGCGACAGGCGCGACTTTGCGCTAGCCCGCTCGGACAGGATCGGAAGGGGTTCGGCATGGGCCGCCATATCGCCGCCAACGCGCTGACGCTGATCATCGTCGGGCTTGTGCTGCTTGGCGGTGTTCTTGGCTGGGCGCAGCGCGAGTTCAGCGGCGAAGGGCCGTTGGAAAGCGCGATGTGCCTGCGGGTGGACCGCGGATCAACGCTGCTTGCCGTTTCGCGTGATCTGGAGGCACATGGCGCGATTTCGAGCGGCACGATCTTTCGCATCGGGGCGCGCTATACCGAAAAGGCCGACCAGCTGCGCTTTGGCTCCTACATCCTGCCCGAGGGCGCCTCGATGCAGCAGATCCTCGAAACCATAACCACGCCCAGTGCCGAGGAATGCGCCGACGAGATCATCTATCGCATCGGCGTGACCACTGTGCGCATGGATGTGCGGGTGTTCGACGACGCTACCCAGAGGGCGGTGCCGCTGCTTTCGGTCGGCAGCGGCGGGGTGGCCTTTCCCGAAGCCGCGCAGCCGGCCGAGGAGGTTCTGCAGGCGGTTCGGGCGGTCGAGGATCTTCGCGAGACCGATCTCGATACCATCAGGGAAATCGTCAGGCTGGTGCGTCCGAACGCGTCGATCGACGAGGGGCGTATCCAGGTCGTGGTTGCCGAGGGGACAACCGTCTGGCAGGTGGTTGAGGCCCTGAACCGGGCCGAGTTCCTGACCGGAGAGGTTTCGGGCCTGCCGCCGGAGGGCCTGCTTGCACCCGGCAGCTACGAGACCCGGCGCGGGGCCGAACGGGCTGCGTTGCTGGCCGAGATGCAGGCCCGGCAGGAGCGGATCCTTGCGCAGCTCTGGGATCAGCGCGTCGGGGGCTTGCCGGTGTCGACGCCCGAGGAGGCGCTGATCCTGGCGTCGATCATCGAAAAGGAGACATCGGTTCCCGATGAGCGCGGCAAGGTGGCAAGCGTGTTTGTCAACCGGTTGCGCCTGCCGATGCGTCTGCAGACCGACCCGACGGTGATCTATGGCATCACCCTCGGGCGCGGCACCCTTGGCCGCGGCTTGCGGCAGAGCGAGCTGCGTGGCGCAACGCCTTACAACACCTATGTCATCGACGGACTGCCGCCGACCCCGATCGCCAACCCCGGCCGCGCCAGCATCGCCGCGGCGCTGAACCCCGATGATACGCCCTATCTGTATTTCGTGGCCGACGGGACCGGCGGGCATGCCTTTGCCACGAATCTTGCCGATCACAACCGCAACGTGGCGCGCTGGCGCCAGATCGAGGCCGAGCGGCGCGGCAACTGACGCGCCGGCGTGTTCGCGCCTGACTGTGCAAAAGGCTTTGCCAGCCGCCTGCGGTCTGCGTATCCTGCCAGACAGCTTTGCAGGAGATCGGCCATGCCTGGACAGCCTGCGGCACGGGTGACGGATTTTCACATGTGTTCGATGACCCCGGTACCGCCGGGGTTGCCGATCATCCCGCCGACCTCGGTCAATGTGCTTATCGGCGGGCTGCCGGCAGCGCGGCAGACCGACCGCTGCGCCTGTGTCGGCCCGCCCCCGGTGCCGGTGGATGCGATCGTGTTCGGTTCGCCCACGGTGCATATCAACAAGCTTCCGGCGGCGCGCATGGGCGACCCGACCGCCAAGGGCGGCGCCATCACGACCGGGTGCCTGAATGTCCTGATCGGGCTGTTTGCGGTGGTGACGCCGGCGTTTCCCACCGTGGCGGTGGGCCCTGTGGTGATGGTCACCGGGCCCGACGGCAACGCTTCGGCGCGGGTTGGCAAGAACATGACCATCGAGGGTTCGCCCGAATTCATCCAGCGGACGCTGGACGATCTTGCGATCATCAATGCCACCAAGAACGGCAACAGCCTGCTCGGTTCGATCCTTGGCAGCGAGCATCCGGTGACCATCCGCGAGACCGCCGACGGCAATTCGGTCGAGGATGTGGGGCCGCAGGGCTGGTTGCAGAACGATGGTGCCGGGCCGCCGGGCACCGGTTCGGGCAGTACCGTCAACTACAACCCCAACCGCGAGCAGATCTATGACGGGTCGGAAGACTGGATGACCCGCCCGCCGGCCGTGGCGCTGGCGCATGAACTGGTGCATGTGGAGCAGGCCCAGAACGGCACCTGGAGCGACAATGAAACCGACGGAACGCTGAACGACGAATTGCAGGCGGTTGGGCTGCCACCATACGAGAACCATCCCCATACCGAAAACCGGATCCGGGACCAGATGGGGCAGCCGCAGCGGCCCTATTACTGATGACCGGCTGCTGGACACGGCGCGGGCTGGTCGTGGCGTTGGCCGCGGTCGCGATGGCAAGGCCAGGACAGGCGAAGGGGGACGCCCGAGCGATGGATGCATTCGACGAAAGCAAGCTGCGTGTCGATCTGGTGCTGGAGCCGGGCGAGGGGTATCTGGCGGCCGCCTATCGGCTGGTCAACGGCGGCGCGGTGCCTGTGGTGGTATTCGACCGGCTGTTTGCCACCGATCCCCGCGGCATGCGCACCGTCGACCCCGATTTGTGCTGGCGCTGGGTGGATGGCGCCGGAGATTATGTCATCGCCAAGCTGTTGCCGTCGGTGCCGCGTGGCATGCGGGTGGAAAGCCCCGAAATCCCCTATGCCCGCGGGGTGCCGGCCGGGGCTGCGGTGCAGGGCCGGGCGGTGGTGCCGCTGCCGCTGGACCAGCACCTGCCCTATGGGCGCAAGGCGCCGGTGCCGCCGGCGTCCGAGGTTGGCAGCGTCCGGCTGGTGCTTGGCTATGCCGTCGTCGATGCGGACTTCGCCTATACCACGGTTGATACGCCGGAAGGGCCGGTGCTGTCGGTGCGCCCGCCGTGGGCGCGCAGCCGCCACAGGCTGTTGCACAGCGCGGCCGTGGCCGGAAACCTGCCGCTGGCCCGGGACTGATCATCGGTTAACGGGAAATTAACATACCGATCAATGACTTGGGTGATCTTTCCGCTTGACTTTGCGAACGGTGTGAGGTAGAGCTTCATCCAAGCTGGAAGGAATCCGCGGGCGGCAGGGGTGACCCTGGCCGCCCGTTCTCGTCCGGAACATGCCCTGCGGTGTGCCCCGGCTTTGCGAGGTGCGGCAACATCCATGAACGATGAAAGGCCCCCCCCGGGGGAACCGCCGCGGCCGGCACAGATGGTTGCGGTGGCCGAACAGTTGTTCTCGTCCTCGGTGGCGGCGCTTGGCGTGGCGCTGGCGCGGGTCGAGAGAGGCGAATTCGACAAGGCGGGCGAGCTTGTGGCCGCCTGTACGGCGCTGCGCAAGGCGCTGGCGCTGGCAATTCAGGAAAGGCAGAGCCTTGGAAAAGTCGACACGCAGGTTGACGCGGATACCCATGGTGCGCTCGACCTCGCCGCGGCACGCGACGAGATCGGGCGCAGGCTGGCTCGTCTCCGCGCCGCCGGAGACGCAGGAGGCGTTTCTGGCGGGGCTGAGTGATGCCGCGCTGCTGGCGCTGCCGTGGCTGTTCGAGTTCTGGGCGCTGCCGCATCAGCTGCCGCCCGAGGGCGACTGGCGCAGCTGGGTGTGCCTGGGCGGGCGCGGCGCGGGCAAGACCCGGGCCGGGGCCGAATGGGTGCGCGCGCAGGTCGAAGGCGCCCGGCCGCTGGATGCCGGTGCGGCACGGTCGGTGGCGCTGGTGGGCGAGACCTTTGACCAGGTGCGCGAGGTCATGGTGATGGGGGAAAGCGGCATCCTGGCCTGCTGCCCGACCGACCGTCGCCCGCGCTGGGAAGCCACCAGGCGCCGGCTGGTATGGCCGAACGGGGCCGTTGCGCAGGCGTTTTCGGCGCAGGAGCCCGAGGCCTTGCGGGGGCCGCAGTTCGATGCCGCATGGGTCGATGAGCTGGCCAAGTGGAAGCGCGGGCAGGAAACCTGGGACATGCTGCAGTTCGCGCTGCGGCTGGGTGACGATCCGCGGCAGGTGGTCACCACCACACCGCGCAACGTGCCGGTGCTGAAGGCGCTGCTCGACAGCCCGTCCACCGTTGTCACCCATGCCCGGACCGAGGCCAACCGCGCCTGGCTGGCGGCGTCGTTCCTGCGCGAGATCAGGGCGCGCTATGCCGGTACCCAGCTGGAACGGCAGGAGCTGGACGGCGAGTTGCTGGAGGATGTCGAGGGCGCGCTGTGGTCGGTCGCGACGCTGGAGGCGGTGCGCATGAGACCGGGCGAGGTGCTGCCGGCATTCAGCCGGGTGGTGGTGGCGGTCGATCCGCCGGTGACCGGCGGCGCGGCGTCGGACGACTGCGGGATCGTGGTGGCCGGCGCGCTGACCGAAGGCCCGCCCGAGGACTGGCGCGCCTATGTGATCGAGGATGCCACGGTTTCGGGGGCAAGCCCTGCGGAATGGGCGCGTGCGGCCATTGCCGCCATGCGCCGGCACCGGGCCGAACGGCTGGTGGCCGAGGTCAACCAGGGCGGCGATCTGGTCGAACAGGTGGTGCGCCAGGTCGATCCGCTGGTGCCCTATCGCGCGGTGCGGGCGGCGCGGGGCAAGAGCGCCCGCGCCGAGCCGGTGGCGGCGCTGTACGAGCAGGGGCGGGTGCGGCATCTGGCCGGGCTGCGCGGGCTGGAGGACCAGATGCGCCTGATGACCGCGCAGGGCTACCGCGGCAGCGGCAGCCCCGACCGGGTCGATGCGCTGGTCTGGGCGCTGACCGAGTTGATGATCCTGCCGGCGGCGCAGTGGCGGCGCCCGCAGGTGCGGGGGTTGTGAGGCTTGGGCCTGCGGGCTGACGCGGCGCGCGTGGCAGGGATGGTATTGGCGGCGCCGGCGGCGGTGCGGCGGCTTTGCCGTGGCGGGCCGTCCGATGCCGCCGGCGGGAAGGGAGTTCGGGATGCTGGAATTTTTGCGGCGCAGGAAAGGGGCACCGGAGGCCAAGGCCTCGGCGGTGGGGCCGCTGACCGCCGGGCGGATTGCCGGGCTGACCGCGCCGGTCGCCGCGGCGGTGCGGCCGGCCTTCGGGCCCAGGGACAGTGCGGCGCTGATGCGGGCGGGGTTTCTGGGCAATCCGGTGGGGTTCCGGGCGGTGCGGCTGATTGCCGAGGCGGCCGCGGCGCTGCCGCTGGTGCTGCAGGATTGCGACCGGCGGTTCGAGGCACATCCGGTTCTGGCCCTGATCCGGCGGCCGAACCCGCTGCAGGGCAAGGCCGATTTCCTTGACGCGCTTTACGCGCAGCTGCTGCTGTCGGGCAACGGCTATGTCGAGGCGGTGGGCGGGGCGGCCAACGGCCAGACCGGGTTGCCGGAGGAATTGCATGTGCTGCGGTCGGACCGGATGCGGGTGATCCCGGGGCCGGATGGCTGGCCGGAGGCGTGGGAATACAGCGTCGGGGCGCGCAAGCACCGGTTCCGCGCCGCCGGGGGCGATGCCGGCCCCGGCGCGGCGCCGATCTGCCATGTCCGGGCCCATCATCCGGCCGACGACCATTACGGGTTGTCGCCGCTGGAGGCCGCGGCAACGGCGATCGAGGTGCACAATGCGGCCTCGCGCTGGTCGCGGGCGCTGCTGGACAATGCCGCGCGGCCTTCGGGGGCGATTGTCTATCGCGGGGCCGACGGGCAGGGGGCGCTTTCGCCCGATCAGTATGACAGGCTTGTGACCGAGATGGAGCTGCACCACCAGGGCGCCCGCAACGCCGGCCGGCCGATGCTGCTGGAAGGCGGGCTGGACTGGAAGCCGATGGGCTTTTCGCCCTCGGACATGGAGTTCCAGAAGACCAAGGAAGCTGCGGCGCGGGAAATCGCCGTCGCCTTCGGGATACCGCCGATGCTGATGGGCATTCCCGGCGACGCCACCTATGCCAATTATCAGGAGGCAAACCGTGCCTTCTACCGGCTGACGGTGCTGCCGCTGGCCAGCCGGGTCACTGCGGCGCTGGCGCATTGGCTTTCGGGCTTTGTCGGGGAATCGGTCGATCTGCGCCCGGACATGGATCAGGTGCCGGCGCTTGCGGCCGAGCGTGACCAGCAGTGGCGCCGGGTCGGCGAGGCCGGTTTCCTGACCGAGACCGAGAAGCGCGCGCTTCTGGGGCTGCCGAGGCTGGCAGAGGGCGAATGAGCGCGCGCCGGGCGATTGGCGGGTCGCGGTATCTCTATGACAGTTTCGACGCCGCGCATGCCCGCATCGACGCCAATGAAATGGTGGCGCAGGAGCGCTGGCAGGGGCTGGAGCGGCGGCTGGAGCGGATCGAGCTGTCGCTGGACCGGCTGGAAAAGCGGCTGTGGCTGGCGGTGTACGGCGTGGCGGCGGCGGTGATTTCGCAGCTGGTGCCGACATTTCTGGCCGGGCTTGGGCACTAGGGGCAAGGATGACCTGCATGGACGAGGCAGAAGGGCTGGAACGCAAGTACCAGGCGCCGGGGAGCGAAGGCGCCGGCGGGCTGGTGCTGGGCGAGGGGGCAACGCTGGCCGGATATGCCAGCCTGTTCGGCACCCGCGACCGGGGCGGCGATGTGGTGCAGCGGGGCGCCTATGCGGCGTCGCTGGCGGCGGTCGCTGCGGGTGGGCGGCGGATACGGATGCTGTGGCAGCACGATCCGGCGCAGCCCATCGGGGTCTGGGACACATTGCGCGAGGACGAACGCGGGTTGTGGGTGAAGGGCCGGCTGCTGCCCGAGGTGGCGCGCGGCCGCGAGGCGCTGGCGCTGCTGGCAGCCGGGGCGATTGACGGCTTGTCGATCGGCTACCGGGCCCGCCGGGCGGAACGGGATGCCTCGGGCGCGCGCAGGCTGCTGGATGTGGACCTGTGGGAAATCTCGCTGGTCACCTTTCCGATGCTGCCCGAGGCGCGGGTAAGCGCCAAGACCGCGGCCGAAGGGCAGGCGGATGCCTTCGCGCAGACGTTGCGGGCCATGGCTGCCCGGTGCCGCAGGCTGCGCGGCGGGCTGCACACCGGCGGCGCC
>SKWP01000290.1 GCA_007128865.1 Paracoccaceae bacterium | reverse complement strand
TAGAAGAACATGAACGGCACCACAAAGGCCGCCAGCCCGATCTTGAACGCCTCGACCGAGGTGCGCATCGGGTCGGACTGGGCAATGGCCGCCCCGGCATAGGCGGCCAGCGCCACCGGCGGGGTGATCGCGCTCATCACCGCATAGTAGAAGATGAAGAAATGCGCCGTCAGCGGTTCGATGCCCATGCGGATCAGGCCCGGCGCGATGACGCTGGCAGCCACAGCATAGGCCGCCGTGGTCGGCATGCCCATGCCCAGCACGATGGCCACACACATGGCAAACATCAAGGCCAGCAGCTGGCTTTGCCCGGCAATGGCCATCAGCACCCCGGCCAGCCGGGTGCCGACCCCGGTAATCGCGATCACGCCGACGATTACCCCTGCGGCGGCACAGACGGCGACCAGCTGCAGCGACATCTTGGCCGCCATTTCAAAGGCGTAGGGGATCATGCGGAAATGCCCGGCGGTGGCTGAAACCGCACGGGACATGCCCGGCGTGCCGCGGGCCAGCAGGTAAAGCCCGCCCAGCGCCAGCGCCGAAGCCGCCAGCGCCACGCCGAGGTATGACCAGGGCACCGCCCGCAGGCCGTGGATCAGCATCTGGCCGCCGACCACAAACGGCATCAGCGCGATGACCGCCAGCAGCAGCGCGACGATATGGTTGCCCCAGCCGTCGTCACGGCCATCCACGAACACGCGGATATAGCTGACCACGAAGGCGCCGATCATCGCATAGGTGCCGGCCCGGATTACCGAATAGCCGACATAGAGCGCGGCGATCAGCATCACGATCGGAATGAACAGATAGGCCTGCCGCGCCATCACGTCGAAGCGCGGCAGTTCGGAGCGCGGCAGCCCGCGCATGCCCTTCTTCAGCGCTTCCTTGTCGACCATGAAATAGACCGACACGAAATACAGCACCGCCGGGATGATCGCTGCAATGACGATCTCGCGGTACTGGATGCCGGTGATCTCGGCCATGATGAAGGCGCCGGCGCCCATGATCGGCGGCAGGATCTGCCCGCCCGAGGATGCCGCGGCCTCGACGCTGGCGGCGGTCTGGGGCTTGTAGCCGACCTTCTTCATCAGCGGGATGGTGAGCGAGCCCGTCGACACCACATTGCCCGCCGAGGTGCCGTTGATCATCCCCATCAGGCCCGAGCCGAAGATCGCAACCTTGGCCGGCCCGCCGCGCGCGCCCCCGGCCACGGCAAAGGCGAAGTTGACGAAATACTCACCCACCCGGCTGGCCTGCAGGAAGGCCGCGAAGGTGATGAACAGGATGATGTAGGTCGAGGATACCGCCGTGGTCGGCCCCAGCACGCCGACATCGGTGTAGATGCGGGCAAAGAACCGTTCGGGCGCGTATCCGCGGTGGGTCAGGAACCCCGGCAGCCACGGCCCGAGAAAGCCGTAAGCGATGAACAGCGCCACGATGATCACCAGCGCCAAGCCCGCCAGCCGCCGTGTCAGTTCGAGGATCAGCACGATCCCGGCGATGGCGGCGTACATGTCGTTGACATGCGGGAACACCCCGGCGCGGTTGCGCAGGAAACCGGCGTGGGCGATGATATAAAGGCCAACCGTCAGCGCCGCCAGCACCAGCACCAGATCGGCCGGCGCAAAGCGCGAGCGGTCGCGGCCCGGGTACAGCCAGGACGCCACCAGCGCCACCCCGGTGCCGAGGGCTATCGGCCAGCCGAAAGTGGCAAGGTACTTGTCGGGCGGCGCCCCCATGGCGATCAGGTCGCCGCTCAGGATCGCCGTGACGATCTGCACAAAGGCGGTGCCGACCCCCGCAAGGGCGATGGCTGCCAGGATCCATTCCCCTGTTGGCCTCGGCCCGGTATCGGCCTTGCCCTCGGGCGCAAAGACGCTGGCCGAATACAGCAGAAAGCCCAGCATCAACCCGCCGGTGACATGGACCAGCCGGTAGGTCCAGGTTTCGAGCGGGTAGAGGTTCATCACCCCGATGTGAAAGCCGGTATAGAGGATGCAGAAGCCGGCAATGGCGATGCCGGCCCATCCGCCATAGACCCGCTGGTTGGAAAGCACGATCTCGCGGTCGACCCCTTCGGCGATGTTCTCGGGCGGGGTTTCGGGCGCCGGTCCGGGGGCAGGATTGGCTGTGCTCATGCGGAAATCCCTGTCGTGCTGGCGAAATCGGTCCATCGGGCGGTGAGTCACACAAGAGGCCGCGCGAGGCGGCCTCTTGCAGTCTGCAATCTCCGGAGCCGGACCTCAGTCCTTCAGTTCGGCAGGGATTTCAAAGCCGTTTTCCTCGAACCAGCGAACCGCACCCGGGTGGAAGGGCAGAAAGCCGTTGTTGAGGTAGTTTTCGGGCAGGGTGGCCCGGGCCGCCGCGTGGATCTGGACCATGCGCTCGTTGTTTTCCATCACCAGTTTGGTGATTTCATAGGCCAGGCTTTCGGGCATGTCGGCGCGGGCTACCGCGAAGTTCCACATCGCGACCGAGTTCTGGTCGGCGTCCTGAACGGTGTAGGTGCCGGCCGGAATGGTGAAATCCGACACTTCCGGGTAGGCGGCGAGGATCGCGGCATGCTCTTCGTCCGAGAAGGAGAAGGTATTCACGTCGGCCTCGGCGGCAAGCTGCGAAAACGCGCCGATCGGCAGGCCGGCGGCGAACAGGAAGGCGTCGATCAGCCCGTCCTGCAGCTGGCTGGCGGCATCGGATGCACCGGCAAACGAAACCGTTGCATCGACGCCCAGCGATTCCAGCATCCGCGGCCAGTAGGTGCCGGGGGTGCCGCCGGCGGGGCCGACGCTGACCCGCTTGCCGGCCAGATCGCCGATGCTGTTGATGCCCTGGCTGCGCAGCGCGATACCCTGGAAGGGTGTTTCGTACATCGGGAACAGGGCGCGGACATCGGTGTGTTCCAGCCCCGGTGCCAGTTCGCTGACGCCGGTCCAGGCCTCGTACATCGGGCCCATGGTAACGAGGCCGATGTCATGTTCGCCCATCTGCACCAGCGTGACGTTCTGCACCGGGCCGCCCGTCACCTCGCCCGAGGACGAAATGCCCAGCTCTTCGCTGATGAAGGCCGCAAGCCCGTTGCCATAGACAAAGTACACGCCGCCCTGGCTGGCGGTGCCGACGGTGAGGCTGGTAGGCCAGCCGGTGCGGTCCTGTGCGGCCACCGCGGTTGCGGCCACGATGGCGGTTGCGGCAAGTGCCGCGAGTTTGAAGTGGCGCATGTAATCCTCCCTTGGGTCCTTGCGCTTCATGTTCTTGGCGGCCCGTCGCGACAGCGACAGGCCGTTGCACCCGCCCATAGACGGACGGCGACGCATTGCATTGCAACCGCGATGTACGCGGAGTCCTGCGAAAAGATGCCGCGCCAGCTACCGATGTGTCAAGATCTACACAAACCGGGCGCGTGATGCGTCGCAGGCTTCACAATCCGGTGTTCCTCGGGGTGAAATGCGCCTTGTCGATGCCGTGGCGCATCAGCTTGTCATAAAGCGCCTTCCGCGAAAGCCCGAGGGATTCGTAAACCGGCCTGAGGCTGCCGCGATGCCGGATCAGCGCATCGACCAAGAGCGTCCGTTCATGCCGGGCCATCTGTTCGGCCAGCGTTTCGGCCGGCGTTGCCCCGGCTTGCGGCGGCGGGGATTCGCTGAGCCCCAGTGCGAACCGTTCGGCGGCGTTGCGCAGTTCGCGCACGTTTCCGGGCCAGCTGCGCCGGGCCAGTTCGCCCAGCAGTTCGGGCGGTGCCGTGCGCGGCGGCTGGCGGTGCCGGGCCAGCGCCTGGGCCAGCAGCCGGCTGAACAGCGCCGGGATGTCCTCGACCCGCTCGGACAGCGGCGGAACCCGCAGGCTGACGACGTTGAGCCGGTATAGCAGATCGGCCCGGAATCGCCCGGCCGCCGCCTCTGCATCCAGCGGCACCCGGCTGGTGGCGATGAAGCGCACGTCAAGAGGGTTCTGGGCGTTGGTCCCGAGCGGCGAAACCACACGGTCCTCGATCACCCGCAGCAGCCGCCCCTGCACCTCGAGCGGCATGGCGCCGATGTCGTCGAGCAGGATGGTGCCGCCGCGGGCATGTTCGAACTTTCCCACCCGTTCGCGCAGCGCTCCGGGAAAGGCGCCTGCCGCATGGCCGAAAAGCTCGGATTCGATCATGCTCTGAGGCAGGGCCGAACAGGTGATCGCCACGAACGGGCGCCCGTGGCGGGGCGAGAGGTCGTGCAGGGCCCGGGCGACCACCTCCTTGCCGGTGCCGGTATCGCCCTCGATCAGCACATCGGCGTCCGAGGGGCCGATGGTGCGGATGCGCCGGCGCAGGTCGATCATCGGGTTCGACCGGCCGACAAGCCGGGTTTCCAGATCGTCGGCCTGCCCGGCAACCGCCCGCAGGCGGCGGTTTTCCAGCACAAGCTGCCGGAAATCCAGCGCCCGCGCCGCGATGCCGGCAAGCTGGGCGCCCGAAAACGGCTTTTCGATGAAGTCATGCGCCCCCTGCCGCATCGCCCGCACCGCAAGCGGCACGTCGCCATGCCCGGTGATCAGGATCACCGGGATGTCGGGGTCGATCTCGTGCACGCGGGTCATCAGGCTGAGACCGTCAAGCTGCGGCATGCGGATATCGGTGATCAGGACGCCGGCAAAACCGCCGCCCACATGGTCGAGCGCCACTTCGGGGTTGTCGAAGCCCCGCACCGCAAGCCCCGCCAGGTCCATCGATTGCAGGGTGGCGGCCAGCAGGTCAGCGTCGTCGTCGATCACAAAGACGGTGCCGGTGGTCATGAGGCGTCTTCCAGAACGATCCGGTCGGCCGCGCGCAGCCGCAAGCTGAATTCGGCGCCGCCTTCGGGGTGGTTGCGCAGGCTCAGCCGGCCGCCGAAATCGCTGACGATGTTGAAGGAAATCGACAGCCCGAGGCCGAGCCCCTTGCCCACGCCCTTGGTGGAAAAGAACGGATCGAAGATGCGTTCGTGCAGGTGTTCGGGCACGCCGGGCCCATGGTCGCGCAGGGTGATCTCGACCTGATCGCCCTCGCGCCGGGCGCAAAGATGCAGCCGGCGATCGTCGGCATCCTCGATGGCGTCCAGCGCATTGCCGATCAGGTTGACCAGCACCTGCTGCAGCCGCACCGGCCCGGCGGTGACACTGAGCCCGGCCTCGCCGAGGTCGGTCTCCAGCACTGCGCCGACCTTGCGCAACCGCCAGCCCAGCAGTTCCTCGGTCGCGGCAACGACCTCGTCCAGCGCCACCGGGCGCAGCTGTCGGTTGGGCTTGCGGGCAAAGTTGCGCAGGTGGCGGCTGATGCGGCCCATGCGGTCCATGGTGCCGATGATCCGGCCCAGGTTTTCCTGCGCCTCTGCCACCCGTCCGCGCTGCAGCAGCAGATCGGCGTTTTCGGCATAGTTGCGGGCCGCCGCCAGGGGCTGGTTGAATTCATGGCTGAGCGCGGCCGACATCTGGCCCAGCGCGGCCAGCTTGCCGGCCTGCACCAGCTCGGCCTGTGTCCTGCGCAGGCGTGCCTCGGCCGCGATGCGTTCGCCGATCTCGTCCTGCAGGGCCCGGTTGGCGGTGGCCAGTTGCGAGGTGCGTTCGGCCACGCGGCTTTCCAGCTCGGCCTTGGCGGCCTGCTGCACGGCCAGACGTTCGGCCATCTGGCGCCGCCGCTGCCAGACAAGATGCCCCGCAAAGCCAGCCACTGCCAGCGCCAGCAGCGCCGCCGCGATCCTTACCAGCGCCTGTTCCCTGGCGCCGCGGGTGGGGCTGAGCACCTTCACCGTCCAGTCGGCCTCGGGCATGAATGCCTCGACCACGAGGTATTCGGTTTCCGGGCCGTCGCCGGTGCCGGTCCGCAGCAGCCGCAGGCCGCCGGGTCCGGGCAGGAAGCGGGCCGGCACCTCGCCGACCTCGGCATTGGCGTATCGCCGCGTTTCACGGGTGCGGGCGAGGTTTTCGGCCGGCAGCGGGCCCAGCGCGCGGAACAGCCAGTCGGGCCGGTTCGACAGGAACACGATGCCTTCGGGGTCGGTCACGACGATGCGCAGGTCGTTGCTGGACCATGCATTTTCGATCTCGTCCACATCGACCTTGATGACCAGAACGCCCGGAACCTCACCCTCGATCTCGACGCCTGCGCCAAAATAGTATCCGCGCTTGTTCGATGTGGTGCCGAGGGCAAAGAAACGCCCCTCGCCGCCGTCGAGCGCGTCGAAGAAATAGGGGCGGAAGGCAAAATTGCCGCCGACGAAGGAGTGCGCCATGTCAAAGTTGCTGGCCGCCAGGGTTTCGCCGTCGCGGTACATCACATAGATGTCCGAGGCGCCAAGGCGCTCTGCGGTTTCCTTCAGATAACGGTTGGTCTGGTCGACCAGGCCGGCATCGCGCGGCGCCTTCAGCAACTCGCGGACGAGCTCCTGATCGGCGATCAGCCCGGGCAGCCGCTCGAACCGCGAAAGCTGTCCGCGCAGGGTCGCCTCGGCCAGGCCCAGCGTGTTTTCGGCGCGTTCCTGAAGGTCGCGAAAGGCGGTATCGCTCATGCGTCCGTGAAAGCCCGTCGCAGTCAGGGCCAGCGCCAGCACCGCAACCAGCGCGGCAATCCGCAGCCGCCAATGCCTCGCCGGCCGCATGGCCGGTGCAGCGGCAAGGCTCATGGCCATCGCCCGGCAAGCTGCCAGTGCGCGGGGCTGGCGGCCGCCACGGCGCCAGGCAACGGGGCAGGGGATGGGCGCATCCGGTTTCCTCCTCTGGGGTGCATTTTCGGCTGGCGGAAAGCCCATGGTCAAGGCCCGGCATTGGCTGACCCGGAAAGCCATGCGAAACACTATCGAAGCCTGCGGTATTCCGGCGCCGGAGCCGGGCGGGGCTTGCGGCCGGGGTGCTGGCATTCTTCTATGCCGCTGCACCCGCACCAACAGGACCGGACAGGATGCTCGACAAGCTCGAAATGTTCATGGCGCTGGCCAAGGAGGGCCATTTCGGCCGCGCCGCTGCAAGCCTCGGCATCACCCAGCCGTCGCTTTCGGCCGGTATCAGGCAACTCGAGCAACAGCTGGGTGTGCAGCTGGTCTTTCGCGGATCGCGGTATGGCGGGCTGACGCCCGAGGGGCAGCGGGCGCTGACATGGGCCCGCCGGATCGTCGGGGATGCGCGGCAGTTGCGCGAGGAAATGCGCTTTTCCCGCCACGGCCTGTCCGGCAACCTGCGGATCGCCGCCATCCCGACCGCGTTGACACGGGCGGCGCAGCTTGCCGCGGTCTTCACGGCCCGCAACCCCAATGTCCGGATCACGGTGCTGTCGCGGACCTCGACCGAGATACTGTCGCTGCTGGACAATCTCGATGTGGATGCGGGGATTTCCTATCTCGACAACGAACCGATGGGCCGCGTGAGCACCGAACCGCTCTATGAGGAAAGCTATCTGCTGGTCTGCGGACCCGATTCGCCCTTTGCCGGGCGCGCGGCGGCGGGCTGGCACGAGCTTGGCGGCCAGCGGCTTTGCCTGATGACACCCGAAATGCAGAACCGCCGGATCATCAACCGCAACATCGCCGCGGCCGGTGCGACGCCCGAGGCCTGGGTCGAGTCGGATTCGACCGTGGTGCTGGTGGCGATGGTCGCCTCGGGCGGATGGCTGACCGTGCTTCCCGAGGACAGCGCCCGTTTCATGGCCGGCGGCAAGGCCCTGCATCTGGTGCCGCTGACCGGGCCGCAGACGCTGCACACCGTTGGCCTTGTCGCGCCCTGGCGCGAGCCGCACACGCCGGTGCTGGCCGCGCTTCTGCACGAGGCGCGCAGACTGTCGACCGTTGTTCGATAGGCTGATCCTATCGAACAACGGAACATCGATATTGATTTGGCGGTGAAAAGCGCCGATCCTGTGGGCGTAAGCTTGAGAAAGGCCAGCCATGTCCGCCCCTGCGCCAGCCCCTTGCCGCGACGAGATCGACGCCATCGTCGCGGCCCATCTGCATCTCGAGGGTCCGCTGCTGCCGATCCTGCATGCCCTGCAGGAGGCTTTCGGCCATGTTCCGGCCGCTGCCGCGCCGGCCATTGTCGAGGCGCTGAACATCTCGAAGGCCGAATTGCACGGGGTGATCAGCTTCTATCACGACTTCCGCGAAAGCCCCGGCGGCCGCCATGTGCTGAAGATCTGCCGCGCCGAGGCCTGCAAGGCGGTCGGCGCCGATGCGCTGGCCGAGGCCACGCTGGGCAGGCTCGGAGTTGACTGGCACGGCACCACGGCCAACGGCGCGCTGACGGTCGAGCCGGTCTATTGCCTGGGGCTGTGCGCCTGCGGCCCGGCGGCGATGCTGGACGAGCGCGTCATCGGCCGGGTGGATGCGGGCCGGATCGACGCGGTGCTGGCCGAGGTGGGCGCATGAGGCTTTATCTTTCCCAGGACAGTGCCGCACGGGCGCTTGGCTCCGAAGAGGTCGCTGCCGCCATCCTGGCCGAGGCGGCGCGGCGCGGGATCGAACTGGAGCTGGTGCGCACCGGCTCGCGCGGGATGATCTGGCTGGAGCCGCTGGCCGAAATTGACCGCGGGCAGGGGCGCGAAGGCTTCGGCCCGCTTTCGGTTGCCGATGTGCCGGCGCTGCTGGACGGCACCCTGCCGGGCCTCGGCCTGATCGATGATATCCCCTTCTTCAGGCGTCAGACCCGCCTGACCTTTGCCCGCTGCGGGGTGATCGATCCGCTGTCGCTGGATGATTACGCGGCCCATGGCGGGCTGGCCGGGCTGCGCCGGGCGCTGGGCATGAGCGAAGAGGCCATCGTTGCCGAGGTCACCGCATCGGGGCTGCGCGGGCGCGGCGGGGCGGGCTTTCCCACCGGGATCAAGTGGGAAACGGTGCGCAAGGCCGCGGGACCGCAGAAATACATCGTCTGCAACGCCGACGAGGGCGACAGCGGCACCTTTGCCGACCGGATGATCATGGAAGGCGATCCGTTCAGCCTGATCGAGGGCATGGCGATTGCCGGGCTCGGTGTCGGCGCGACGAAGGGGTATGTCTACCTTCGGTCCGAATACCCCGATGCCATCAGGGTGATGACCGAGGCGGTGCACATCGCGCGGGCGGCGGGGCTGCTGGGGGCGTCGGTCCTTGGGTCGGGCCATGCCTTTGAC
>SKWP01000438.1 GCA_007128865.1 Paracoccaceae bacterium | reverse complement strand
CGCGACACCAGAAGCTTGCGCTTGCGCCGCTCTTCGTGGCCAAAGGTCCGGGCCTGCTTGTAGGGGGCGATGTAGCTGTTGATCAGCCACAATCCTCCGTCCTCGACGCTGGCATAGGCATCGGTGATGTTGGCGCCGCCGGCGCGCAGCGACTTGACCTCGGAGCCTTCGAGGACCAGCCCGCATTCGAGATCGTCCTCGATGGCATACTCGCGCCGCGCCCGGCGGTTTTCCGCCACGACCTTGTAGTTGGGATTGTCCGATCCGGTGGCCATGGCGCCGGGATAGGCCAAGCGCCGGGGCCTGTCCAGCACCGCACCGCGTCGCGCGGGGTCTGGTATCCCGGCGCCGACGGGGCTATCAGGTGCTTCGGACATTACTTTTGGACAGATGCGATGCGCCCGCCTTTCGGGGCATACCGCCTGCCGCCCGGTGCCTGGCGCCTGGCGCTTCTCTTTGCCGGCGCCACCGTGGCTGGGGCCGTTGCAGACCGGCTCAACGTGCCGCTGCCCTGGATGCTGGGTGCGCTTGCCTTCTCGATGCTGGTCAGCATGGCCGGTTTCGAGACCTCGCCGCCAAGGGCGATACGGGCCAGCGGTCAGGTCATCGTGGCAAGCTCGGTCGGTCTGGCCTTTACCCCGGCAACCATGGCGGTACTGGCAACCCTGATCCTGCCGATGCTGCTGTCGGCCTTTGCAACGATCCTGTGCGGGTTTCTGGTTGCCGCGGTGATGATGCGGCTTGCCCATATGGACGCGGTCTCGGCAAGCCTCGCGTCGGTTCCGGTGGGACCGGTCGAGATGGCCAACCTCGCCGAGCAATACGGGATCCCGCCCGCCCCGGTGGTTTTTGCACAGACGGTGCGGATCGTCGTGACGATCATGGGTATTCCGCCGCTGCTGATCTGGCTTGACGGCTCCATTGCCGACCCCAATGCGGCACTGCGTGACGCTGTCTGGACACCCGGCGGCGCCCTGCTGCTGCTGAGCCTGGGCATCGCCGGCGCCATGCTGGTGAAACGGACCGGGGTGGCAAACCCCTTCTTCATCGGGCCGATAGCGTTCTGCGCCGCGGCAACGACGCTCTCCTTTCCGGTCACGGCGCTGCCCTATGCGGTGCTGGCCGCCGGGCAGGTGATGCTTGGCACCTCGCTGGGCGCGATGTTCAAGCAGGATTTCTTTCTCCGTGCCCGCCGTTTCATCCCGGTGGCGCTGCTGTCGGCGGTGCTGCTGATTGCGCTGACCGGATCGATCGGTCTGGGCCTTTCCCATGCGCTGGGCGAACCCTGGCCGGTGATGATCCTGGCAACGGCACCCGGCAGCGTGACCGAAATGGCGCTTACCGCCAAGATACTCGAACAGGGCGTGGCGGTGGTAACGGCCTTTCACCTGACGCGGATCTTCATCATCCTGCCGATGGCACCGGTTTTCATCCGGATCACGGCCAGGCTGGCCCGGAAATACGGCATCGGCCCGCCAGGCAAGGATCCCCCCTGAGGAGCCGGCCGGCACACCGGCGCAGCCTGCGCCTTTGTCACCGGATTGCTATCGGTCGCTGCCAAGCGCGGGGCGCCGGGCTTCCTTGCGTTCCCAGATCAGGAATCCGGCTTCCCCGGTGGCGTTGCCTGCGGCGATGACGCGCCCCAGATCGGCACCGGGAAACACCGCCAGAACATCGGTCAGACGCTCGGCACCGGCCGCGCCGGCAGGGATGACCAGCGGCGCCCCGGCATCGTGGTGAAAGGCCCAGAACTGTTCGGGCTGCGGCGGATCGCCCTGCAGGCGCACATGCATCTCGATCCGCGTGACACCGTCAAGCGCAATCGCCGCCCCGCGGCGCGGGTGGAAATAGGCAAGCTGGCCCTCGGTCACGTCAACCACACCAACCCCGCCGGGCCGGGGCCGGAACCGGGCCCGAACAATCCCGTGCACCAGCACCGCCAGCCCCACGGCGACCAGCGCCAGCCCCGCCAGCCGTGCCGCGCCGAACATCGCCAGCAGCGCATAAAGCCCCGCCACGGTCAGCCCGGCGCCGACAATGGCCCCGCGCCAGCGCTGGAACAGCGCCGCCACCTCGGGGCGAAGGAAGCTCATTGCCAGTCCCCGTGCCGCAACTGCCACAGCGTCAGCGCCGCCACGGCCGCGGTATCGGCCCGCAGGATGCGCGGCCCGAGCCGGGTTGGCCGCGACCACGGCAAACCGCGCAGGCGCGCACGCTCGGCAGCCGAAAACCCGCCCGCCGGGCCGATCAGCACCGCGCCGCAGGCAACCGGCGGCTCCTGCACGCCGCCGTCGGCCCCGTCGGCCAGCGATTCGTCGCACCACATCAGGCTGCGCCCCGCGTCCCAGCCGTCCAGCAGCGCCGCAAGCGGCTGCAGCGGTGCGACCTCGGGCACAAAGGTATTGCCGCATTGTTCCGCGGCTTCGATGGCATGGGCCTGAAGCCGGTCCTGGCGGATACGGTCTGCCTGGCTGAAATCGGTCTGCACCGGCAGGATGCGGCGCGCACCCATTTCGGCGGCCTTTTCGACGATGAAATCCGTGCGCGCCTTGCGCACCGGCGCAAACAGCAGCCACAGATCCGGCGGCATGGTCAGCGGCCGCATCTGTTCTAGGCAGGCAAGCAGGCCGCCGCGTTTGCCGGCCTCGGCCACCCGCGCACGCCATTCGCCGTCGCGCCCGTTGATCAGCGCCAGTTCCGCCCCCGGACCCAGCCGCATCACCGCAAACAGGTAATTGGCCTGATCGCGGGTCAGCGGCACCGATTGCCCTTCCCGCAGGGGATGGTCTACGTACAGCCGTATCTTTGCGGGTCCGGACATGGAGGCGACCATATGAGGCCGCGCCACGATGCGCCAGAGGCCGGAACGGTGGCCGATGCCGTCGGCAACTGGGTGGACCGGTTCGCACCGGCACCGACCCGGCCCTATCTGCGCCTGTCGCGCGCCGACCGGCCCATCGGCACCTGGCTTTTGCTGCTGCCGTGCTGGTGGGCGGTGGCGCTGGCGGTCGCCGCGGACCCGTCGGGCCTTGGCTGGCACACGCTGTGGATCGTGGCGGGCTGCGGGATCGGCGCGGTGCTGATGCGCGGCGCCGGCTGCACCTGGAACGACCTGACCGACCGCGACATCGACGCCCGCGTGGCCCGGACCCGTTCGCGCCCGCTGCCTTCGGGGCAGGTCAGCCCGCGCGGTGCCGCCGCCTGGATGGTGGCGCAGGCGCTTGTTGCCTTCCTGATCCTGCTGACCTTTCATCCGCTGGCCATCGCGCTGGGCATCGCTTCGCTGGCGCTGGTGGCGGTATACCCCTTTGCCAAGCGCTTTACCTGGTGGCCGCAGATCTTCCTCGGGCTGGCCTTCAACTGGGGCGCGCTGCTGGCCTGGGCGGCGCAGACCGGCAGCCTTTCGGCCGCACCCGTGCTGCTCTATCTGTCCGGCATCGCCTGGACGATCTTCTATGACACGATCTATGCCCATCAGGACCGCGAAGACGATGCGCTGATCGGGGTGAAATCCACCGCGCTGCTGTTTGGCGCGAACACCCGGCGCTGGCTGCTGGCGTTTCTGGTGCTGTCGGTGGTGCTGATGGCGCTGGCGGTTGTCATGGCGCTGCTGCCGCGCGACAGCCTTGCCGCGCTGCTGCTGGGGCTGGCCGGGGTGTGGGCCTTTGGCTGGCATCTGACCTGGCAGCTTCTGCGGCTCGACCAGGACGATCCGGACAATTGCCTGCGCCTGTTCCGGTCCAACCGCGACGCAGGGCTGCTGCCTGCGCTGTTTCTTGCCGCTTCACTTTTCGTTTGATTGAACCCGGCCGCGGCACGGCCTAAGAAACGCCACACCCGGAACAGGGGGCCGCCGTCCGAATGGGCCGACGCAAGACTGTCATTCTCGCATCCGTGCTTGCCGGTGCCGCCGCGCTTTCGCTGGGCGGTGCGGTGCTGGCGGTGAACCTTGTGGAATCGGGCACCCGTTCGACCATCGAATCGCGGCTGGCTGCCGAAGGTCTGACATTCGCAAGCGTGCGGACCGACGGGCTGCAGGTGATCCTCGAAGGCAGCGCCGAGACCGAGGCCATGCGGTTTCGCGCCCTTTCCGTGGCCGGCGGCGTCGTTGACCGGACGCGGGTGATCGACCGGATCGCGGTGATCGAGACGCTGACAGCCGAACCGCCGCGTTTCGTGGTGGAATTCCTGCGCAACGACGATGGCATATCGGTCATCGGGCTGGTGCCGATGGCCTTCGGGCGGCGGCCGATTCTGGATGCCATCGGCGGTGACGGCAGCTTCCAGACCGTTTCGGACATGCTCGACAGTGCCGATCATCCGATCCCGCCGGGCTGGGAGGCCGCCGTGGCCTTCGGGCTCGAGGCGCTGGTGCTGCTGCCGCGCTCCAAGATATCGGTCAGTGCCGAACGTGTGCGGGTCACCGCGGTTTCCGACAGCCGCACCGAACAGCGCGAACTGGAACGCCGCCTGCAGCGTGCCGCACCGTCGCAAATCGATGTGGTGCTGGAAATCTCGGCGCCGCGGCCGGTGATCGCGCCCTTCACGCTGCGCTTTGCCATCGATGCCGACGGGGCGCGTTTCGACGCCTGCGCCGCCGACAGCGAGGCAGCGCAACGCCAGATACTGGAGGCCGGCGTCGCCGCCGGTGCCAGCACCCGGACCCCCTGCACCATCGGCCTGGGCGCACCGTCGCCCGACTGGGCGCAGGCCGCCGCGGCCGGTATCGGCACGCTGGCCGGGCTGGGGCAGGGCACGCTGACGCTCTCGGATGATGACATGACGCTGGTCGTTCCCCATTCCATCGGGGAAAGCGCGCTGGACGCTGCCGCCGGCGATCTCAGGCAGGCGCTGCCCGAAGGCTTTTCGCTGGCCGCGCGTCTGCTCGAAGCCCCGCCCGAGACGCCGGAAACCGATGCGGCAGAATTCGTCGCCACACTGTCGCCCGAAGGGGCCCTGAACCTGCGCGGCCTGCTGGCCGACGAAACCATGCGCGAGGCGGTTCGCAGCTATGCCGGGGCGCGATTCGGCGCGGCCTCGGTCCAGCTTGCCGCAAGCCTTGACGAGGCCCTGCCGGATGGCTGGGCCGGGCGGGTCATGGCCGGTCTCGAGGCGCTTTCCGAGATCGACCACGGCACGGTTCTGGTCCGGGCCGACAGGCTCGAGATCATGGGGCGCAGCGGCAATCCCGACGCAAGCGACATGGTCGCGCGGCTGCTGACCGAACGGCTGAACAATGCGCCGAACCTCCGCATTTCGGTGGTCTACGACGAAAGCCTCGATCCGATCGCCTCGCTGCCGAGCCCCGAAAGCTGCGTCGCGGACATCGCCGATATCCTTGCCGAGCGGCAGATAACCTTTGCTCCCGGTTCGGCAACCATCGAAGGCGCTGCGGCCGAAACCATGGACAAGATCGCCGTCGTGCTGCGCGACTGCGGCGAGCTGCGCCTGGAAATCGGCGGCCATACCGACAGCCAGGGCCGGGCCGAGATGAACCTTGCCCTCAGCCAGCGGCGCGCCGATGCGGTGCTCGAGGCGCTGCTTGCCCGGCGGGTGCTGGTGGGCGGCTTTACCGCCCGCGGCTATGGCGCTGCCCGCCCGATTGCCGACAACGCCACCGCCGCCGGGCGCGAGGCCAACCGCCGGATCGAGTTCCGGCTGGTTCGCGTGGCCCCCGAAGGCGTGGAAACGGACCCTGTGGGGCGGTTCCGCGACCCTGAACTCGAAGCCACGCTGGTCATCGATGTCAGCGAGGCCGACGAAGAAACGTTGCGCCCGCGCGACCGTCCGGCGCGGGACTGATGGGCGGGCCGGTTGCCCGGCAGTTTCCGGCCGGCGTGCGGCGATGGCCCTGCCGGTGTGCCACGCTGCCGGCTCTGGCCAAAGCCGATGCCTGCGGCTAGACCAGAGCCATGAACCGCACCGAATTCATTGTCATCATGGCGCTGGTCCTGTTTGCGGCCTTTGCGCTGGGCTGGTTTGCCTATTGGCTGCTGCACCGGTTCACCCGCGTGACCGACGCCGACATGGGTGAGCTTGACCGCATGGCCCAGCAACTGCACGAGGCCGAGGAAGTGCGCGATCAGGCGATCACCTATCTTCAGCAGCGCGAGGCCGAACTGATCGATCAGCTGGCCCAGACCGAGGCCGAACTGCGCGCCGCCATGGACGGGCTGCGCAGCGCCCGCGCCGAGGCCGAGGAACTGCGCCGCGCGCTCGGGTCGATCCGTCAGGACTGAACCCGGCCCGCCCCGGCTACCAGCGCTGCAGCGCGGCTTCGTCCTCGTCGCGGGCGGCCACCCATGCGGTACCTTCGGCGGTGATTTCCTGCTTCCAGAACGGCGCCCGGGACTTGAGGTAATCCATCAGGAAATCGGCGGCGGCAAAGGCATCGGCCCGATGCGCCGAGGCGGTGGCGACCATCATGATGGTTTCTCCGGGCCGCATTTCGCCATAGCGGTGGATCACCAGACAGTCGGCCAGCGACCAGCGCGCGCGCGCCTGCCCGACCATGGCCGCAATCGCGCGTTCGGTCATGCCCGGATAATGCTCGATCACCATGCGCTGCAAACCGCCGCCGGGAAGATCGCGCACGATGCCGGTAAAACTGACGGTCGCCCCGACCGGAGCAGCCTGTTGCCGGGCGATGAAACCCGAAAGCTCTGCCCCGCTGTCGAAATCCGCCGACTGCACACGAACGTCCATGTCTCAGCCTCCGGTCATCGGCGGGAAGAATGCGACCTCGCGCGCCCCCTTCAGCGGCGCATCGAAGCCGGCAAGCTCCTGATCGACGGCAACCCGAAGCGATTCCAGATCGGAAAAGGCCAGCGCATAGCGTTCCTCGCGGCCGCGCAATTCCTCGACCAGTTCGCCCACCGTCTGCGCGCCGGTCTGCACCGTCTCGCGCGGCAGCCCGATCCGTTCGCGCACCCAGGCGAAATACAGCACCTCGATCATCTGCGCACCTCCTCCTTGAGATGGGGCAGGGACTTCACGAAATAATCCCAACCCGTCACCAGCGTAAGGACCGCCGCAATCCAGATCAGCACCAGCCCCGCGGTGTAGGCATACCATGCCACCATTGCCTCGGCCCACACGGCGCTGTCGCGCGCGATCAGACGGGCCAGCCTGTCGGGGCCGAGCATGTCAAGCCGCGCCTGATGCATGTAGTCAAGCCCCGTGGCCAGAAACAGAACCCCGATGGCCACCATCTGTGCCGTGGTCTTCCACTTGGCAAGCCCGGTTACCCGCAGCAGCCCGGAACGGTCGCCCAGATACTCGCGCAGGCCGGACACGAAGACCTCGCGAAACAGGATCACCGTGGCCGGAAGGATCAGCCACGGGTCCATCCCGGAATAGCCGGTGATCACCAGAAGCGCGATCACCACCATGGCCTTGTCGGCAATGGGGTCAAGCATCGCGCCGATGCGGCTTTCCTGTTTCCACAACCGGGCAAGATAGCCGTCGAACCAGTCGGTTATCGCCGCACCGATGAACAGGACCAGCGCCAGCCAGTCCGCCCAGGGGCGGTTGAAATACAGAAACATCACCGCCACGCCGGGTGCGGCAAGCAGGCGAAGCGTTGTCAGGATGTTCGGTACGGTCCAGATCATGCGCCCTGTCTATCCACTGGCCCGGCCGGTGCAAGCCGGCATTCGCGCCACCACCGCCCCGGATGCGCCCGCGATCCGCCGTTCAGCAGCCCTGATGCTCGGCCGCACGGTCTTCGGCGATCACGGTAATGCGCAATTGTGACCGGTCCACGGCAAAGGGCGCCCCGCCCGGCGGCACCATGTCGGCAGCGGCGCGCAACCGGTCGCCCTGCCGTTCGCTGCGGCTTTCGGATATCCAGACCTCGGCATCCGGCAGCTCGAACACCACCACCTCCTGCGCGCCGAGGCTGGGCATCTGCAACTCGGCGGTCAGCCTGACGCCGTCGCGGATGGGTTCCACCGCACAGTCCACGCCGGTCAGGCCCAGCGCCCGTGCCGGCCCCGGAACCTCGGCCAGCGCGGCCCGGATGACCGGATCGTTGCGCCCGGTCACCGAAAGCTCGGCCGACAGCCGCAGCGTGACCGGGATGCAGATGGTCTCGCACACGCCCAGCTCCATGGTTCCGCTCAGCCGGGCCGGCGCGGCAGGATCGATGATCTCGAATTCCATCGGCAGCACCAGCTCGTCCCGATAGCCGATGCTGCGCAGCCCGCCCTGATCAAAGGCCACCGGCCGCGGCCAGTGCAGGGTCATCGCGCCCAGGTTTTCCGACCCGCTCCAGTCGAAACGGGGCGGGATGCCGCCATCGCCCGGCGCCCGCCAGTAGGTCTTCCAGTTCTCGGCCAGATGCAGGTGCAGCGCCGCGACATGGGTGCCGGTTTCGGTGCGCCAGCCCGGGCGCATGCCGCCGCTGACGATGCGCGCCACATCCTGCGCGGCCACGGGCCCCGGTCCGGCCGGCAGGCCGGGAACCGAGAAGCAAAGCGCGGCGGCCAGCGCAGCGGCGGGGAATCGGTACGGGTTCATCCTCCGCAACATAGGCAGGCACGGGGCAAGCGGAAATCACATTGGGGCGACGGCGACGCCGCGATCATGCGCTCGGGCCTTGCGCCCGTGGCCGGCAGGACACAGATTGCAGGGATGAATGACGATCCGGAATCGTTCAGCCTTCAGGGCAAGCTGCTTGTCGCCATGCCGGGGATGGGGGATCCGCGATTTGCCCGCGCCGTGGTCTTCATGTGCGCCCATTCCAGCCGCGAGGCGATGGGGCTCATCGTCAACAAGCCTGCCAACGGGATCAGCCTGTCGTCGCTGCTGAAACAGCTCGACATCAAGGCCGAAACCGAGGCCGACCTGCGTGTGCACGTCGGCGGCCCGGTGGAACACAGCCGCGGCTTTGTCCTGCATTCGGCCGATTACAGCTCGGGCGGCTCCACGCTGCGCATTCCCGGCGGGTTCGCGCTGACCGCCACCATGGACGTGCTCGAAGACCTGGCCCGCGGCACCGGGCCATCGCAGGCACTGCTGGCGCTTGGCTATGCCGGATGGGGCGCCGGGCAGCTGGAACGCGAGGTGCTGCTGAACGGCTGGCTGACCTGCGAAGCCAGCCATGAGCT